>CAYYEE010000001.1:0-36997 GCA_964470775.1 uncultured Planctomycetota bacterium
AGCCCGCCCTGTGGTGTTTCGGAAATGCAAGGCATTTCCGAAACACCACACTGGGCGGCCGCCAACCGCGGCGAGAGACGGCGACAGGGGAACCCCGAAGGGCGCGAAGGTCGCGAACGACGACAGAGGGGCGCGGCAACGGCGGAAAGCGCCTACAGCCTTCTGGCCGTGTCCTTGATGATGGCCAGGGTCTCGTCCACGCCGGAATCCGTCATGTCGGGGTTGACAAAGACGAGGCGGATGAAAGTCTCGCCGCGGAAGGCGCCGTAGCCGACCTTGAGCAGCGCGCGGCGGTCGAGCTCCTGGCAGAGGCGCTGGCTGTCGACGCCGCGGACTTGGAAGCAGATGTTGACGAACTCGGGTTCGATCGCGAGGCGCAGGGCCCGGTCGCGGCGGATGCGTTCGGCCGCGTACAGGGCCAGGCGGCGCAGCGTGTCCACGCGCCGGGCATAGCCTTCGTCGCCCAGGAACTGCCACGCGGCCCAGACTTTGAGGGCGTCGTTGCGGCGGCCGCATTGCAGCGAGCGCACGCCGGGGTTGGCGCCGGAGTCCTCGGACTGGAACAGGTAGGTGGCCTCCTCGGAGAGACTCTGCTCCAGGAGACCTTCCTTCTTGACCAGCAGCACGGAAGCGAGCAGGGGCACGCCCATCATCTTGTGCGCGTCCCAGGTGAGCGAGTCGGCCCGGCCGCAGCCGTTGAGCAAGGGACGCAGCGCAGGCGAGAGCAGCGCGCCGCCGCCCCAGGCCGCGTCCACGTGCAGCCACAGGCCGTGTTCCTGCGCCACGTCGGCGAGCGCGGGGATGGGGTCGAAGGCGCCGAGAACGGTTGTGCCGGCCGTGGCGATGAGGAAGAAGGGCTCGCGGCCGCGGGCGCAGTCGGCGATGATGGCGGCGCGCAGCGCGCCGGGCGGCATGCGGCCCTGGGCGTCGGACTCGATGAGGCGGACGTTGTCGCGGCCGATGCCCAGGACGCCGGCGCTCTTGACCACGGAGTAGTGGCTCTGGTCCGAGGCGTAGACGACGAGCGCCGGCGGGCCCAAGCCTTGCTCGCGCGCCTGGGGCCGGCGCTGGTTGCGCGCCACGAGCATGGCCATGAGGTTGGACACCGATCCGCCCGGCGCGAACGCGCCCTCGCCCTGGTCGAATCCGGCGAAGCGGCGCATGTGGGCCAGGACCTCGTCCTCGACGCTGACGCCGAGGCCGGCGGCTTTGTAGGTGTACATGGAGTTGTTGAGGAACGAGGCAAGGGCGTCGGCCACGGCCGCGGGGGCGAGGCGGCCGCCGTAGAGCTGGTTGAGGAAGCGGGGCGTGGCCGTCTTGGGCGTGGCGCGGATGTAGGCTTGCAGCAGGGGCATGAGCCCGTCCCACCCCCGGCCCCGCGCGGGGATGGACAGGTCGAGGCCCTCGGGCGCCTGGCCCGGCGCGCGCCACGGGGCCACGGGGTTGCGGGCTTCTTCTTCCAACAAGCCGGCGAGAAGACTCGCCAGGCGGGAAACGTCGTGTTCGTTCATGCAGAGGCCTTGCGCCAAGAGGCGGGGCCAGCCAGCTTGCGGCCGGCCGGCCCCGGACACGGACCGGTCACCCCCGGAGTGCGCTCCCCCCGCGAACGCCGGTCAGGGCGCAGCCTGGCGGCTTGGGTCGGAAGGCGCGGGCGCGGCCGGCGCGCTGGGGGCCGCCGGCTCCGCGGGCGCGGCCTTGGGCTCGAATTCGAGCTTGCCTTCGGCCGCGCGGATGATGACGGACATGCCCGCCTTCACGGAGCCCTTCAGCAGCATCTCGCTCAGGGGGTCTTCCACCATGCGCTCGATGGCGCGGCGGAGCGGCCGGGCGCCATAGTCGGGGTTGTAGCCCTTCTCGATGAGCAGCTCGAGGGCCTCGGGCTGGAGGACCAGCTCGATGTGGGCGTCCTTGGCGCGCTGAGCCACGCGGCCAAACTCGAGGTTGACGATGGCGCGCAGGTCCTCGAGACTGAGCGGCCGGAAGACGATGGTCTCGTCCACGCGGTTGAGGAACTCGGGGCGGAAGTGCTTTTCCAGTTCGCCCACCAGTTGCTGCTTCATGGTCTCGTAGTTCTGCTCTTCCGAGCCCTTGCGGAAACCGAGGCCGGAGTTGTTGCGGATGACGTCGGCGCCCAGGTTGCTGGTCATGATGAGGATGGTGTTGCGGAAGTCGACCTTGCGTCCGAACGAGTCGGTGAGGCGGCCTTCTTCCATGATCTGCAGCAGCATATTGAAGACGTCGTGGTGGGCTTTCTCGATTTCGTCGAGCAGGACCACGGCGTAAGGCCGGCGGCGGATGGTTTCCGTAAGCTGGCCGCCCTCTTCGTAGCCGACGTAACCCGGAGGCGCGCCCACGAGGCGGCTGACGTTGTGCTTTTCCATGTACTCGGACATGTCGATCTGCACAAGGGCGTCTTCGGAGCGGAACATGAACTTGGCCAGCGCGCGGGCGAGCAGCGTCTTGCCCACGCCCGTGGGGCCGAGGAAGACGAAGGAGGCCATGGGCCGGTTGGGGTTCTTGAGGCCCGCGCGGGAGCGGCGCAGGGCGCGGGCCGTGGCGTGGATGGCTTCCTGCTGGCTGACGACCATCTTGTGCAGCTCGTCTTCCATCTTGAGCAGGCGCTCCGCTTCCTGGGCTTCGAGGCGCGTCACCGGGATGCCGGTCATGCGGCTGACAACCTGGGCGATGACGTCCTCGTCAACCTTGCCTTCGGCGCGCTGCGAGTTCTCGCGCCAGTCGCGCTGGATGCTTTCCATCTTCTTTTTGAGCTTTTCGGCCTTGTCGCGCAGGCTGGCGGCCCGCTCGAAGTCCTGAAGCATGACGGCTTCGTCTTTTTCCTTGTTGAGCTTTTCGACTTCGCGCTCGAGGTCCTTGATGTCGGGGGGCACGGTCATGCTGCTGAGGCGGACGCGGGCGCCGGCTTCGTCGATGACGTCAATGGCCTTGTCGGGAAGGAAACGGCCGGTAATGTAGCGGATGGCCAGCTCCACGGCGTGCTCCAGCGCGGTGTCGGTGATTTTGACGTGGTGGTGCTCTTCGTAGCGGTCGCGCAGGCCTTTGAGAATCTCGATCGTTTCCTCGCGCGTGGGCGGCTCCACGATGATCTGCTGGAAGCGGCGCTCGAGGGCGTCGTCCTTCTCGATGTACTTGCGGTATTCGTCGAGGGTGGTGGCGCCGACGCATTGAATCTCGCCGCGGCTGAGGGCGGGCTTGAGCACGTTGGAGGCGTCGATGGCGCCTTCGGCGCCGCCGGCGCCCACAAGGGTGTGGAGCTCGTCGATGAAGAGGATGATGTTGCCGGCGCGGCGGACTTCTTGCAGAACGGCCTTGATGCGCTCTTCGAACTGGCCGCGGTACTTGGTGCCGGCGACCATGAGCGCGAGGTCGAGCACGACGATGCGGCGGTTGCGCAGCAGCTCGGGCACTTCGCCGTGGACGATCATCTGGGCCAGGCCTTCGACGATGGCCGTCTTGCCCACGCCGGCCTCGCCGAGCAGCACGGGGTTGTTCTTGGTCCGGCGCGAGAGCACGGTCATGAGGCGCTCGATCTCGTTTTTGCGGCCGATGACGGGGTCGAGCTTGCCGGCGCGGGCCATCTCCGTGAGGTCGCGGCCAAAGCTGTCGAGCGCGGGGGTCTTGGACTTTTCCTTCTTGGCCGCGGCGGCGTTGGCGGCGGCGCTGGCCGCGGCGCTGTCCGGCTCTTCGGAAGCGGGGGCTTCGTCGGAGGGCGCGTCCGCGCCCAGCAGGTTCAGCACCTCCTCGCGCACGTCTTGCAGCTTGAGGCCGAGGTTCATGAGCACCTGGGCGGCCACGCCCTCGTTTTCGCGCAGCAGGCCGAGAAGGATGTGCTCGGTGCCGATGTAGTTGTGGCCGAGCTGGCGCGCTTCCTCCATGCTGTACTCGAGCACCTTCTTGGCCCGCGGGGTGAAGGGCAGCTGGCCCTTGGTCACGACGTCGGGGCCGGATTGGACCATCTTCTCCACTTCGAGGCGGATCTTCTTGATGTCCACATCGAGATTGCGGAGCACATTGGCGGCCACGCCGCTGCCCTCTTTGACGAGGCCCAGCAGGATGTGCTCGGTGCCGATGTACTCATGGTTGAAGCGCTGGGCTTCCTGGCGGGCGTAGGCCATCACCTTGCGCGCGCGGTCGGTGAAGCGGTCGTAGAACATCCCTATCCTCCGAAGACGCCGGCGGGCCCGCCGGCGGTCAGGATTCTCTCAAGCCGCGGAACGTCCGATCTCCCGTCTGAGCATGTCCGCGCGAAACACACCGGCTTCGGCGGTGGAGAGGCTCCGGCCCGCGATGACCTGAAGGTGTCCGGGCTGGGTGTAGAGAAAGAGCGAGTTGATGGCGCCGAGGTCGAACTGGGGCAGCAGGCCCAGGCACACGCCCAGGCGCACGTGGCTGAGCAGGCCCAGGGCTTCCTCAGCGCCGGCCGTGCGGCAGTTGGAGAGCAGGCCGTAGGCGCGGAACACGCGGTCCTCGACGGCGACACGGTCGTCCTTGAGCAAGGCTTCGCGCACGCGGCGCTCGTAGCGGACGATCTGGGGGATGACCGTCTCGAGTTTGGAGACAATCTCCTCCTCGGGACGGCCCAGGGTGCGCTGATTGGACACTTGGTAGAAATCGCCCAGCCCCTCGGAGCTTTCGCCATAGAGCCCGCGCACGACGAAGTCGATCTTGGAAGCCATGGCAAAGACCTTCTGCAACTCGCCCGAGATGGACAGGGCGGGCAGATGGAGCATGACGGACACGCGGGCCCCGGAGCCGACGTTGGTGGGGCAGGCGGTGAGATAGCCGAACTCGGGGTGAAAGGCAAAGGCGATGCGCTGTTCGAGGGCGGTGTCGGCCGCGTCGACCAAGCGCCAGGCGTTGCGCACGGCCATGCCGGCCTGGATGGCCTGGATGCGGACATGGTCTTCTTCGTTGACCATGATGGACAACTGCTCGCTGAGGCCGAAACCCACGCCGCAGGGACGGGACGCCTGGGCGAGATCCTGGCTGATAAGGCGGCGCTCGACAAGAATCTGGCGCTTGGCCTCGGGCATGCCGTTGAGCGTGAAGTACTGGAAGTCGGGGGCGATGGAGGCCTCTTGGGCGGCGTGGCGCACGCGATCCTCGATTTCGCGCTGCTGGGTCTCGCTGGCGCGGGTGAGGAAGGGGTAGCCGGCGATGTTGCGGGCCAGGCGGGCGCGGCTGCTGATGATGACGTCGCTGTCTTCGCTCAGCGCGCGCAGCCAGCCAGCGGGCCGGACGGCGCCGTCAATGGCCATCGCCACCCTCCTGGCTCATGCGCTGGATCCGGTCGCGCAACTCAGCCGCTTTCTCGTAGTCTTCGCGCTGGATCGCGCGTTCCTGCTCGCGCCGCAGCCGGATGAGCTCGTTTTGGAGCTGAAGGCTGCGTCCCGCGCGCGACGGGACCTTGCCGCAGTGCCGCACGCTGTCTTGCAGGCGTTCAAGCATGGGGAGGATGCCCTCGCGGAACACGTCGTAGTCGTTGGGGCAGCCGAAACGGCCGGAGGAGCGGAACTCGATGTAGCTGAGGCCGCAACTGGGGCAGGCGGTCTTGAGGTTCTTGCCCAGCTCCTGGCTCATTTTCTGCTGGAGAAGCTGCTGGAGCACGCCTGTAAGGCTGACGGCCTTCTGGATAGGCACCTCTTGGGCGCGGGCGCACTCCTCGCACAAGTGGCGCTCGGTCTTCTTGTGGTCGTCAGATATCTCGGTCCAGTGGACCGTGGCTTCGGCCTTGCCGCAGGTCTGACACTTCATGGCGTTGGCGCATCTCCCTGGGTTTGTGTCTCAAGAATCGCTTGGCGATTCGTGAAACGCAACATGACACGAATCCGGACCGTAAGGCGCCTGCAAGATCCAATGAGCCCGCCCTCTGGCGCTGTCACCCCAGGCAAGCCTTTCGGCCGCCCAAAGGTCAATCTACATTGTCCCCCACACTCGGAATTCTGTCAAGGAGAGGTCTTGTCACGAAGGACGGCGGGGACAACAAGGACGGTTAGGACGGTTCCGGGACATGTTGCGATCCCACCGTTGGCGGGCTCACGCGACAGATCCCCGGCGACGCGGTCCTTCATCGGGCTGCCAAGCTCTCTGGGGGTCGTGTTTCGGAAATGACTTGCATTTCCGAAACTCCACAGGGCGGGCTAACTCGATACTTTGGACGCGTCAAGCGCCGGGTTTTTGTCCTGTAGTGTTTCAGAGATAGCAAAGCTGTTTCTGAAACACTACACTAGAAGCTTGAGGGACACGGACCCGGCCAGGACCAGGGCGCCTTGGACCAGCCCCAACGCCAAGGCCAACAGGCCCATGAAGACGTCTGGATGCCCCTGGCCCGGCGCCAGCTTGACAGCATGACAACCGTGTGTCATAATACTTCAACCGGAGGCGCATCGTTTTCACTTACATCAGGATACCGCGTAGTGAGCGCGGTCTGGCCAGCGGGGGCGCTGGTGTTGAGGACGTGGGCCACACAAGTGGCCGCGAGGGTGGGTTCTCCCTGATCGCTCACGTCCCGCTCGGAGTCTGCGTCCATGCTGGACCACTTCCTTTCCAACGCGGAGCTTGTCGAGGAGCTGGCGCGCTTGCGCCGGCAGGTCGAGGCTCTGAGCGGGAGACAGGCGCAGACAGTTCAGCGCCATGGGGACGACGCCGGGCGACTGTGGGCGGTGTTCCTGGCCACGCCGGACGCGGTGTTCGTCAAGGATAAGAGCCTGCGCTACACGCTGGTGAACCCGTCGGCGGAGCGGTTTTTCGGCCGGAGCGCGGGGGAGATGACCGGCCGCACCGATCAGGAGCTCTTTGGCGCGGACGCGGTTGCCGCCTGGGAAGACGCGGACGAGCAGGCGCTGGCTGGCCAGTTGGTGGAGCGCGCGGACGCACGGCTCGTGGAGGGGGTGATGCGCTCCTTTCAGACCCTGCGATCGCCGTTGCGCAGCGCCAGCGGCGAGACCACGGGCGTGCTGGGCGTTGCGCGCGACGTGAGCGCTCTGCGGCGCGAGGCGGCGGGGCTGCGCGACGTCTGCGAACGCATGGAGCGAGGCGTGACCGCCGCGGGGCTGGCGCTGTGGGACGCGGACTTCATCACCGGCCGGGTGAGCCTGTCGGGCGGTTGGGCCGAGACGCTGGGACCGGCCGGCGGCACGGAAGGCGTGACGTGGGTGGAACTGGTTCATCCCGATGACTACCTGACGATCCGCGACGCGCTGGCCGCGCTGGCCGATGGCCGCGCTTCGGCGCTGGAGGCCGAGGTGCGGCTGCGCGTCAAGGCGGGCGGGTGGGCGCCGGCTCTGGCGCTGGGCAGGCCGACGCATCGAGCGCCCGGGGGGCGCGCGCTGCGCGGGGCCGGCGCGCTGATCGACACGTCTCTGCACAGAGAGCAAGAGGCCCAGCGCCGCCGCGCCGAGGCGCGCTTGATGGAACAAGAGCGCCAGGAGAGCCTGGCCACCCTGGCCGGGGGCATGGCCCACGACTTCAACAACCTGCTGGCCAGCGTACTGGGCAACACGGAGCTGGCGCTCATGAAACTGGCGCCGGACGCGGCCGTGCGCCGCCACCTGACCGAGATTCAGCGCTCGGCCTCGCAGGCGGCCGGACTGGTGCGGCACATGACCGCTTACGCGGGCCGCGACGTGCTGAACGTGGAGCGGCTCGACCTGTCCGAGATCGCCCGCCAGGCCCGGCCTCTGGTGGAGACGCTGCTGCCCAGGAACGTTTCGCTGAACCTGCGGCTGAGCGACGGCCTGCCGCCCGTGGAAGGCGACGCGGCGCAGTTGCGGCACGTGGTGGTGAGCCTGGTGACCAACGCGGCCGAGGCCATCGAGAGCCTGGGGCCGGAGGCGGGCGGCGCCATCACCGTGTCCACGGGATTGCGCCATTGCGACGAGGCGTGCATCCGGCAGTCGCTGGCGGGCGAAGGCCGGCCGGCCGGCGTGTACGCGTGCTTGTCCGTCGAAGACACGGGCTGCGGCATGGACGCGGCCACGTTGCGGCGCGTGTTCGAGCCGTTCTTCTCCACCAAGTTTATCGGCCGGGGGCTGGGGCTGGCCGCGACCATGGGGATCGTCCGCGCGCACAAGGGCGTGATTCAGGCGCGTTCCACGCCGGGCCAGGGCTCGGTGTTCACCATCCTGCTGCCGGTGGCGGCCGCGGAGCCGCGGCCGGAGAGCGCGCCGCCCGCGCCGGCGCGGAAGGCCCAACCCGGCGGCGCCGTGCTGGCGGTGGATGACGAGCCGGCCGCGCTGTTCGTGCTGGAGAACATGCTGCGGCGCCGCGGGCGGCCGGTCTTCACCGCGCGCGACGGCGCCGAGGCGGTAAAGGTCTTCCACGAACACGCGAGCGAGATCGCGTGCGCCGTGCTGGACCTGACCATGCCCCACATGGACGGCGACGAGGCGCTGGCGGCCATGCGCAAGATCCGGCCGGACCTGCCGGCCATCATCTCCAGCGGCCACGCCGACTTCGAGGTGGCGCGGCGTTTCGCGGGCGCCGACGGGGTGCGGTTGTTCCACAAGCCCTACACCTACGAACAGCTCTCCGCTTTGCTGGACGAGGTGATGGGGGTGAACGGCGGCTGAGGGGCGGGGCGACCGAACGCTTATAGGGGCGGACCCTTCTGACGTGTCCGACAAGCGCGCAAGGCTATCCCGCGTCCGCGGGCAAACCCAGCGCGCATGGGGCGCTTCCTCCGGCCTAGCGCAAAAATCTCCTCTCGCTGACGGAGAAAACATCTTCGGCTAATGGCCCGCGGAGACAATACGCCCAGCATTTGAGGGCAAGTTGTCAACAGGGGGAGCCAGGAGCAGGAAAGGAGGGAGGATCCGCGCGACGCCGTCGGCTCAGCTTGCGACAGTGGGGGCCAGCCGGCCCAAGGCACACAACATTGAGTCTCAGAAGAGCAGGAGCAGGAACATGCGCAGTCTACTTCGCAAACTCAGCGCTTTCACGCTGATCGAGTTGCTCGTCGTGATCGCGATCATCACCATTCTGGCCGCCGTTCTGTTGCCCGCGCTGGGCAATGCCCGCGAGATGGCCCGGGGCACGAGCTGCCTGAGCAATCTTCGCGGCATCGGCCAGGCGTTGCAGATGTACGTAACCAGCAACAGCGGTCTTTTCCCGACGACCTACAACTATCTGGACGGCGAGAGCAGCAGCACCAGCCCGTACCATCACTGGACCGCCATGATCGAGCCGGACCTGTACAGTGAGGCGGGCAAGTACCCGAGACAGTTGAACCAGTACGTCTGCCCCTCGGACCTGAACCGGGGGTTCGCGCCCTCGAACTTCACGCCGGAACGCATCCCCAACCCCCCGCCCGGACAGAGCACGCAGACCGTGGGTTGGGACGACAAGCAGGCTCCGAGGTTGAGCTATGTGTGCAACGAGGCGATTATGCCGCGCAAGAAGTTCGGCGACGCCCACGACCGCCGCGTTCTGGCCTTGTCGACGCCCACCGAGAACGGCAGCCAGCTTTGCTATGTGAGCTCGGAGGAAATTCGGGACCCGGGCAACACCATTCTGCTGGCGGAGTTCAGCGAGAGCTGCAACGGCATCTACGGCAGCTCGGTGGCCGGGGGCGTGGCTTACAAGAGCCACCGCCCGACCAACGGCGTGCAGTGGTCGAAGGACGGGGGCTCGACGTTCGAGAAGTTTGACGGTGAAAAGTGGTCCACGGAGGACACGGACTCCAGCACGGCCGGCCAGCAGAAGCCGGTGGTCTACAAGCTGACCGCCGCGGACGCTTGGACAGCCATCAACGCGCAGCTTGCGTCCCCGACGACCACGGCTCATCACATCTCCTACATCAACCCCAACGCGCACAAGGACGGCAGCAACTACCTGTTCGTGGACGGGCACGCCGCCAAGCATGCGATCGAGAAGACTCTGGACCCCAACAACTTCATGTGGGGCTACAAGATGTACTCCTGCACCCAGAAGCCGAAGATTCTGGACAAGCCGTAATTTTATCTGAGTTGGGCGTTTCCGTTCTGGCGAGGCCCGGTTCCGGCGGACCGGGCCTCGCCCTGGTTCTGGACGGGCGGCGCGCTCTGGGACGTGGGATGGCGTGGCTGCGGCGCGGGGAATTGGAGGTGTGCGATGGATGGGGACAAGAGGAACCGGCCGGCTTGGCCGGCGTTTACGCTGATCGAGCTGCTGGTGGTGATGGCGGTGATGACGATCCTGATGGGGATTATTCTGCCGGCGGTGACGCGGGCGCGGGAGCATGCTCGCAGGGCGCAGTGCGCGAGCAATCTGAGCCAGGTGGGCAAGGCGTTGGTTTTGTACTCCAATGTCTTCCAGGACTGGATGCCGAGCTATCCTGAGTGGGGGCAGGCGCAATGCGCGTATCGGGCCATGTCGGGGGTCATCCGCAACTACGCGGGCCACCAGGGAGCGAGCCGGCATTTGCCCATCGCGGTGAGCGGCGAGGTGGCGTCGCCGGCGGCGGACCTGCCCAACGGCGGGGCGAATTTCGTGCCGGTCGGGTTGGGCTTCCTGATTGACCGCGACGACATAGGCGCGGAGGTGGTGACGTGTCCGTCCATGGCGGGGTCGGTGGAGACGTGGTATGGGTCGGCGCGGTACGCCTACACCAGCCAGTTGCCGCGTTTGCTGGGGTCGCAGGAGCGGCGGGTGGTCACGGCGGGGGGGGCTGGGTTCATGGCCGCGGACACGGCGGGCGGCATGAAGACCGTGGCGATCCTGTCGAGCTATGCCTATCGCGACACGCCGTTCTACAGCAGGCTCAAGCCCGACAACGCGCCCACGGGCTGGACTTATGTCAGCGATCATCCCAGCCTGGCGGATTCATCCACGGGCTGGGTGGCGCAGTGGCGCCTGCCGTTCGTGAAGCCGGCGCGCAACGCGGAGTTCATGACGCCGCCGTTCAAGACCGTCCGCGCCTTGGGCGGGCGGGCCGTGGCGGCGGACGCTTTCGACACGGCGCCGTCGTCCTCGGGCGGCGCCTTTCCCAGCGACGGCGGGCTGGGGCGCTACGCGCATGGCGACGGGTACACGGCGCTCTATGGCGACGGTCACGCGCAGTACCACGCGGACGAGGAGCGGCGCATCGGCAAATGGAGCGAGTGGGCCGACCCGGCCAACACGGGATGCGACAACCTGACGATCAGCTCGCCGACGTCGCACAAGGTATGGAACCTGTTCGACCGGGCCATGAAGATTGACGAGGAATAGGGGGCGCCCGGCTACGCCGCGCCCGTCATGAGTTGCAGCCATACGACGTCGAGGTCGCGGCCTTTCTTGCGGCCCACGCTTCTGAAGCGTCCGCACTCGACAAAGCCGTGTTTGCGGTGGAAGCTGAGGCTGCCTTCGTTGAGCGCGGAGACGCTGGCGAGGATGGTGGTGATGCCCTTTTGGCGGGCTTCCGCGACGAGGCGCTGGAGCAGGGCGGCGCCCAGGCCCTGGCGGCAGAAGTCGGGGTGGAGGAAGTAGGTGATCTCGGCGGCGCGGGCAAAGACGGGCAGGGGATGCCAGGCGCGCAACATGCCGAAGCCGACGACGCGTCCTTCGACCTTGACGGCGTAGGCGGGGTAGCCTTCGGTCATTTTGAGGAACATGTCGAAGGCCGGGGCGGGCAGGGGGGTCTCGGGGTAGGCGGCAAAGGAGTTGGCGACGTAGTGGTTGAAGATTTCCATGACCGGGGCGCGGTGTTCGGGGGCGAGGCGTTCAAAGACGCAATCCATGGGGTTCTCCTTGCTGCGGTTGGGTCACTCGGTGGATGAGCCGAGCAGGCCGGCGAGGTCGAGGACGGAGCGGAGGGGGCGGCGGATGGGTTCGAGCTTCATGACTTTCCACTTGGGCGCCCAGATTTTGCCGGTGACGCGGACGGGGGGGAGGATGGCGCCTTGGACGCCGCGGATGACGACGTTGAAGGCGTCGCTGATGAGGGGGATGCCGCCGGAGGTCTTGGGGCTGACGGCGGCGAGGATGAGGTCGGTTTCTCCGTCGAGGCGGATCGTGCCGCGTCCGGTGACTTCCACGGCCTGGCTGGAGAGGAGGATGTGTTCGAAGGTGACGACGCCGCCGAGCACGGTGAAGCGGACCTCGGCGGTGTCGAAGACCGTGCGGCCGGGCAGTTGCAGGCTGATGATGTTGAAGAAGCCGGCGAGGACAGGCAGGTCGGCCAGGGTTCCCTGGGTGATGCTGACCTCGCCCTTGGCGATGATGGAGTCGGGGCCGCCGAAGTCGCCGGTGGCGGAGAGGAACACGCGTGTCTGGCCGGAGAGGCCGCGGGCGGAGTCGCCCAGGGTTCGCGTCATGTCCTGGAGCGAGGCCTTTTCCAGGGCGATCCAGAAGTCGAAGAAGGGCGCCTTGGCGGGGTCGTCGGGGAACTGGATGACGCCGGCGCCTTCGAGGGCGCCGTCGTAGGCGCGAGCGGAGACGTAAGGGACCTGAAGGCGGCGGGAACTGGCCGACACGGTGGCCGAGAGCGAGCGCGCGTCCACGGGCCACACGCTGGAGATCATCTGGACGCCGGCGACTTCGGCCTGGGCGGACCAGTCGAACTGGCTGTCGGGCTGGCGGAGGGTGAGGATGACGCGGCCGGTGGCCGCGCCCTTGGGGTTGAGCTGGCGGGCCAGGTCGAGATAGCGCGCCGGGAGCAGGGCCAGGAGCTCGGGGGTGATCTCGAACCAGGGCAGATCGGCTTCGATATTGAACGAGGGCGGGCTGTTGGGCTGGGAAGAGTCGAGCCATCCGCTGATCTTGCCGCCGCGCAGGGGGCCGCCCAGGAGAGTGGCGTGGAGGTTGAAGCTGTCGAAGCCGTCGGTGGCTGGGGTGAGGGTGATGTGGGCGCGTTCGAAGGCGCGCTCGCGTTCGTCGCCGAAGAGCAAGGCGTCGCGCACGCCCACATAGGCGAAGCGCAGGAAGACGCCTTCGGGAAAGAGGCGGAGGTTGGGCGCGGGACCGCCGCCTTCGGGCTGGGGCTTGAGGGCGGTGGCCGCGTTCCAGCGGCCGTCGGCGAGGCGGCGCAGGCGCAGGGAGCAGTCGTTGAGGGTGAGGCGGGTGGGCTCGATGGGTCCGAAGACGAGGGACCAGGGGTTGAGGTCGAGGCGGGCCCTGCCGATTTCGAGCAGGGGGAGCTTGGGCGTGGCGGCGGGGGTAATTTGGAGGTTGCGGACGATGACGCCGCGCGGGGGGATGACATGGGCGCTGTCAAAGACGACCTGGCCGTCGACGTACTGCGCGGCGAGGTCGTTGAGCTGGGACGCGGCGAAGGCTTCGGAGGTGTAGCGCCGCCAGGCGCCGCGCAGCCAGGCCACGGCCCACATGAGGGCCAGGCACAGGAGCGCCAGGGCCGCCCACGGCAGCCAGCGGCGCCGGCCACCGGGTTGAGGGGTTTCCGCGGCGGTCACGGGTGTGGTCTCCTACCAGGACACTAGCGGCCGCGCGGCCAGCGTGTTTGAAGAAACCACCGAACGGGCGGCGATTCCTTGGGAGGCGCTCAGCCGCCTTTGTTCGAGAGACGGCGAAGTTCGTATTCGGCGGCGAGGGCTTCGGGCAGGCCCAGGCCCAGCGCGGCGCGGCAGGGTTCGAGCAGGTTCTGGGCGCCTTGGCGGTCGCCGCCGGCCAGGCGCAGCTGGGCGGCGTAGAAACGGGCTTCGCAGAGCCGGGCTTCCTGGGCGCCGGCGCCGGATTCGGCCGCGGCGGCCAACAGGCCGGCTTCGTCGAGATCGCCGGCGAAGAAGTCCAGCAGGCGTTTGGTCCAGCCCTCGGGTTTGAGGTTGTCGCGGACCTGGCGCGCGGCGGCGCGGAGGTCGGCGAGGCTCTTGCCCTCTTTCAGGTCGAGGACCAGGAGGAACAAGGTGGCGTAGGGCGCGGCGGCGCCGCGGCCAGCCTGGAGCTTGACGGCGCGGGCGATGTCGGCGCGGGCCTTGGCCCACTGGCCGGCGTTGAACAGGGCGTGGCCGCGTTCGAGCAGGCTGAAGGGAGAGCCGGGCTCCAGCTCGACGGCCTTGTCATAGTCGCGCATGGCCAGGTCCATCTGGCCTTCGCGCATGAGGGCGTTGCCGCGGGCGCGATAGGCCATGGCGTAGTCGGGGCGCAGGGCGATGGCCTGGCCGAGGTCCTGGAGGGCGTTGGCGATCTGGCCTTTGCGGGTGAGGGCGACGCCGCGATAGAGCCAGGGCGCGGGGTCGTCGGCGCGGAGCTCGATGGCTTTGGAGCTGGCGGCGGCGGCGGCGTCGAGCTGGCTGGCGCGCAGGGCGGCGTAGGCCAGGGCGGCGTGGGCGGCGGGCGCCGCGGGGTTGATCTCGATGGCGCGCTGGTAGTCTTGGATGGAGCGGTCGAAGACGCCCTTGGACGCCCAGGCGCCGCCGCGGTTGATCCAGGCCATGGCGTCGCCGGGCTTGAGTTCGATGGCGCGGGAGTAGTCGGCGATGGCGGCGTCCCACTCGGCTTTGCGGGCGTGGGCGGCGCCGCGGTTGTTGTAGAAGAGGGCTTCGTTGGGCTGGAGTTCGATGGCCTTGGTGTAGCTGGCGATGGCGGCGTCGAACTGGTTGAGGGCGCCTTGGGCCGCGCCGAGGTTGTAGAGCATCTCGGCGTTGTTGGGCTGGAGCTCGATGGCGCGGGTGTAGTCCTTGATGGCCTGCTCCCACTGGCCGGCGGCGGCGCGGGCCATGCCGCGGGCGTAGATGGGCTGGGGCAGGCCGGGCTTGAGCTCTACGGCGCGGTCGAGGTCCTCGATGGCCTGGGGGTAGAGGGCTTTGCGGCGGAAGGCCTGGCCGCGCTGGAGCAGGGCTTCGGCGTCCTTGGGGTCGAACTTGACGGCGGAGGAGAAGTCGGCGATGGCGTCGTCGAGGCGGCCTTGCCGGGCGCGGACCACGCCGCGCTGAAGATAGGCGGCGGCGAGGTCGGGCTGGAGTTCGATGGCGCGGGTGAAGTCGCCGGCGGCGGCGTCGAGCAGGCCGGAGGCGAGGGTCATGAGGCCGCGGCGGAACCAGGGCTGGGGGTCGGCGGCGCCGTAGGCGATGGCCTGGGTGTAGTCATCGTAGGCGGCCTGGGTGAGTTTCTGAGATTCATACATCTGGCCGCGGCGGAAGAAGGCGCGGGCGAGGTCTGGGTTGGGCTCGATGGCGCGGGTGGCGCC
Source organism: uncultured Planctomycetota bacterium (assembly GCA_964470775.1). Lineage (GTDB taxonomy): Bacteria > Planctomycetota > Brocadiia > CAIUPP01 > CAYYEE01 > CAYYEE01. The sequence goes on from CAYYEE010000001.1 coordinate 15,119, forward strand.
GGGCATGAGGGGGCCGTTGGCGTCCTGGGCGGCCTGGCGGGCGGCGTCGGCGGTCTGGATCTGGATGACGCGGGCGAGGTCGGCGACGGCTTTTTCGCGCTGGCCTTTGGCTTCGAGGATCTGGGCGCGGAGCAGGAGAGCGCTTGCGCTGGCCGGGGCGGCCTCGATGGCCTTGTCCAGGCCGGCGAGGGCTTCGTCGGCGCGGCCCAGGGCGTGGAGGCACAGGGCGCGGTGGTAGAGGACGGGGGGGTCCTGGGGGCTGGCGGCGAGGACCTTGTCAAAGCCGGCGGCGGCTTCTTCATAGCGGCCCAGGGCTTCGCGGCAGAGGCTGTCGATGTAGAGCGCCTTGGCGTCGCCGGGGGCCTTCTCGAGAACCTTGGCCAGGTCCTGCATGGCGTTCTCGTAGCGGCCGCTGATGTAGTTGATGGAGGCGCGGCCCAGGCGCACGGCGGGGCTGTCGGGCTTGAGTTCCACGGCTTTGTCATAGTCCTTGAGCACCTGCTCCAGTTCGCCGGCGCGGAGCAAGGCGGCGCCGCGGTTCTGGCGGGCTTCGGCCAGGCCGGGCTGGAGGCGGATGACCTCGTCGTAGTCCTTGATGGCCAGGTCGTTCCGGCCTTTGCGGTAGTAGGCGTAGCCGCGGCCGAACAGGGCGGCGGCGTTCTCGGGCTGGAGGGCGAGGACGCGGTTGTAGCCTTCGATGCCTTCGTCCAGGGCGCCGCGCTGGACCTGGGCGCCGGAGCGGTTGATCAGGGCGGGGATGAAGTCGGGCTTGATCTCGATGGCGCGGGAGAAGTCGGCGATGGCGGGGTCGAGCAGGCCGGCGCGCTGCCGGGCGTAGCCGCGGTTGTTGAGGGCTTCGGCGAAGTCGGGCTGCAGCTCGATGGCCTTGGCGTACTCTTGCGCGGCTTCGTCGGTCTGGCCTTTGCGGTCGAGCAGGGCGCCGCGGTTGTTGTGGGCTTCGGCCAGCAGGCGGGTGAGGCGCTTGATCTCGGCGGGTTCGGTGGCGCCGGCCAGGGCGGGCTGGAGGATGGCAAGGGCTTTCTCATAGCCCTTGAGGGCCTCGTCGTTCTGGTTCTTCCCGCCGCAGGCGTTGGCGCGGTTGAGCCAGGCTTCGCCCATGAGGCGGCGCGCGACGCGGCCGGCCTTGGAGTCGGCGCCGCTGGCGGCGAGGGTCTGGTCGAAGAGGGGGATGGCGGTGTCGCAGTCCTGGATGGCTTCGTCGAACTGGCGCGCGCGGACGCGGGCCAGGCTGCGGTGATAGTAGACCTCGGCGTAGTCGGGTTTGAGCTTGAGGGCCTTGTCGTAGTTCTCCACGGCCTGGCGCAGCTCGCCGCGGTTGTAGAGGGCGATGCCTTGGAGGTGATAGCCGATGGCGCTGGCCTGGGCGGTGTCCGCGGCGCGGACCTGGGGGGCGGGGCGCCTGGCGCCGGGGATGGGCTTTTCGGGCGCGGCGGCGATGTCGAAGCGGATCTGGTAGGCCTTCATGAAGTCGCGGACGGCTTCCTCGTGGAGGCCTTTTTCGCCGTAGGCCATGCCGCGGTCGCGATAGGCCTCGGCGAAGCCGGCGGGCGCGGGCTTGGCGGGGAGCTTGCCGTAGATCTCGATGGCCTTGTCAAAGGACGGGATGGCCTGGTCGAATTGCTCCTTGCGCATGAGGGCCACGCCGCGGCCGTGCCAGGCGCTGGCGGCGGCGGCGTCGCGCGCGCCGGGGCCGGCCAGGGCCAGGGCCTTGTCGAAGTCGGCGATGGCGGCGTCGTAGCGGCCCGCGGCAAGCTGGGCCTGGCCGCGGCGGCGCCAGGCTTCGGTGTAGTCCGGGGCCAGCTCAATGGCCTTGGTGAACCACTGGGCCTGTTCCTCTGGCTTTGTGGCGGAGAGGCCTTTGTTGAGGGCTTCGCGGGCGGCGCGGCTGGGGCCGCTGCGCAAGGAAAAGACCACGGCGGCGATGGCCGCCGCCACGACAAGCACACAGATAGCCAGCCACGCGCGTTTCATCCGGTGGACCTCAAAGGCTGCAAGACGGGGCGCGCCAAGAGGCGCAAGGTCTCACATTTTTAACTGTAGGGGGGAGCAAGTCAAGGAAGGGGCGGGGCGGGGGGCGCCGGACGGGTCGGACAGGTCAGACGGGTTGGACGGAAAGGAGGCGGGCGCCTTGGCGGTCGACGCGGGGGAGGGCCAGGGTGGAGGCGAGGCCGTGGCGGCGGAAGACGGCCTGGAGGGCGCGGCCCGCGCGCTGCTGGGCTTGGGCGCAGGGGGGGGTGAAGGCGATGAGGGAGGGCCCGGCGCCGCTGAGGGTGGCGGCGAGGGCGCCGGCGCGGCGGGCGGCGGCCAGGGCTTCGGTCATGCCGGGGACAAGGGGGGCGCGGTAGGGCTGGTGGAGGATGTCGTCCATGGCGTGGGCCAGGCGTTCGAGGCGGCCGGAGGCGAACATGGCGGCCACGGCGGCGGCGCGGCCCAGGGTGACGACGGCATCGCGCCTGGAGTATTGGGCGGGCAGGGCGGCGCGGCTGGCGCTGGTGGCCAGGCGCATGGCGGGGGTGACGACGGCGAGGCCGAAGCGGGCGCGCAAGGGCACGGGCGCCACGGCGGGCCGGCCGGCGGCGTCAAAGCACGCAGTCATGCCGCCCCAAAGCGCGGGGGCGGCGTTGTCGGCGTGGCCTTCGATTTCGGCGGCCAGTTCCAGGAGGCGCTCGCGGGGCAGGAGGGGCTCGCCGCACAGGGCGTTGGCGGCGGCCAGGCCGGCCACGGCGGCGGAGGCGCTGCTGCCCAGGCCGCTGGCCAGGGGGATGCGGCAGAGGCACTGGACGCGCGCGGCGTCCACGCTGAAGCGCCGCTCCTTGAACAGGCGGCTGGCGGCGGCCCAGGCCAGGTTGTCGGCGTTGCGGGGCAGGTCCTCGGTTCCGTGGCCTTGCGTCGTGACGACGACGTCCGGGGCGCGGCGCCCGCGGCCTCGGCGCAGTCCTTCCACCTCAAAGGTAAAGTCGTTGTAGAGGGTCAAGGCCAGGCCGAGGGAGTCGAAGCCGGGGCCGAGGTTGGCGGTGGTGGCGGGCACGCGGACGCGGACGCGCGGCATGGGGCTACTCCAGTTTGCAGTGGCGGGCCACGACGCGGGCGTCCGGGGCCAGGGTGGGGATGGCGTCGCTGACCTTGATGGCGCGCTCCGGGTCTTTGAGGCCGTGGCCGGTGAGGACGCAGACGACCAGGGGCGGCTCGGCGGCGCGGTCGAAGAAGCCGGCGCGGGTGAGCTTGAGCAGGCCGGCGATGGAGGCGGCGGAGGCGGGCTCGCAGAAGACGCCCTCGAGGCGGGCGACGAGCTTGTAGGCCTCGATGATCTGGCCGTCGGTGACGATGTCGATGGCGCCGCCGGACTGGTCGCGGGCTTCTTCGGCGCGCTTCCAGCTTGCGGGGTTGCCGATCTTGATGGCCGTGGCGAGGGTCTGGGGGTGTTCGACGGGCCGGCCCAGGACGATGGGCGCGGCGCCTTCGGCCTGGAAGCCCATCATGCGGGGGAGCTGGCAGCGGCCGTGGTCGTGGTACTCTCGATAGCCTTGCCAGTAGGCGGTGATGTTGCCGGCGTTGCCCACGGGGATGAAGTGGTAGTCGGGCGCGCGGCCAAGGTCGTCCACGATCTCGAAGGCGCCGGTCTTCTGGCCTTCGATGCGGTAGGGGTTGAGGGAGTTGACGAGAGTGGCGGGGCAGCGCTCGGCGATTTCGCGGACCACGCGGAGGGCGTCGTCGAAGGAGCCGTCCACGGCCACGACGCGCGCGCCGTACATGAGCGCCTGGGAGACCTTGCCCAAGGCCACGGATCCGGCGGGCAGGACCACGATGGCCTGGATGCCGGCGGCGGCGGCGTAGGCGGCGGCGGCGGCGCTGGTGTTGCCGGTGGAGGCGCAGATGACGGCCTGGGCGCCGTCTTCGCGGGCTTTGGACACGGCCAGGGTCATGCCGCGGTCTTTGAAGGAGCCGGTGGGGTTGGCGCCTTCGAACTTGAGGTGGACCTGGACCTTGCCGCCGAGTTCCTTTTCGAGGCGCGGGGCGCGGGTGAGGGGGGTGGCGCCTTCGAGGAGGGTGACGACGGGGGTGGCGGCGGAGACGGGCAGGTGCTGGCGATAGCGTTCGATGACGCCACGGTAGGGGAATTGGGCTGGCGCGGAGAACAAGGGCGTGTTCCTTACTGTGGACGGCGCCGGGGACATAGCCCCGGCCCGCAGGACGGCGCGCGGGGGCTGTCCTTACGAATCCAACATGCGGATGAGGATGGTTTTGCGGCAGATGATGTCTTTCATGGAGTCGATCTTTTCGAGGGCTTTGCGCAGGGCGCCCTCGCGGCAGCGGTGGGTGGTGACGACGATGGCGACAGGTCCCTGGGCGGCGCGGCCGCGCTGGACGCACGTGGCGAGCGAGACGCTCTGGGCGCCCAAGGCGCCGGTGATGGCGGCGAGCACGCCGGGCCGGTCCACGGTGGAGAAGCGCAGGTAGAAGTGGCTCTCGACGTCTTCGAGGGGGATGGGGCGGATGGGGTCTTTTTCGAAGCCGGCGGGGATGCGGGCGTGGGCGCCGGCGCCTTCGACGGCGAGGGCGATGACGTCGCTGACCACGCCGGAGGCGGCGGGCATCTGGCCGGCGCCTTTGCCGTAGAGCATCACGGGACCGGCGGCGTCGCTCTCGATGTAGGCGGCGTTGAACTCGTCGCGCACGGCGGCCAGGGGGTGGCCGGAGGGCACAAAGGCGGGGTGGACGCGGGCGTCGACCTGGCTGCCCTGGCGCTTGTAGATGGCCAGGAGCTTGAGGTCGCAGCCGAGCTCCTGGCGGCCCCAGGCGATGTCGCAGGGCTCGATGTGGCGGATGCCTTCGGTGTGGACGGCTTCGGGCGGGAGCCAGCGTCCGGAGGCGAGGGAGCCGAGGATGGCGAGCTTGTGGGCGGCGTCAAAGCCGTCCACGTCGAGCGTGGGGTCGGCTTCGCACAGGCCGCGCTTGCGGGCTTCTTCCACGGCCTTGGCGAAATGGAGGCCCCGCTGGGACATGCGGGTGAGGATGAAGTTGGTGGTGCCGTTGAGGATGCCGGTCATGGAGGTGACGGTGTTGCCGACGAGTCCTTCGTGGAGGCCGCGGATGATGGGGACGCCGGCCATGACGCTGGCTTCGAACTGGATGCGGGCGCCGGTCTTGCGCGAGAGGGTGAAGATCTGCGGCCAGAAGGCGGAGAGCAGGGCCTTGTTGGCGGTGACGACGTTCTTGCCGCGGCTGAGGGCGGCGAAGACAAGCTCGCGGGCGGCGCCTTTGCCGCCGATAAGCTCGACGACGACGCGGATGTCGGGGTCTTCGAGCACGGCGCTCATGTCGGCGCTGAGGCAGCTCTTGGGCAGGTCGAGGCTGGCGAGGCGTTTGGGATCCTTGTCCACGGCGCGGACGATCTCGATATCCGCGCCGGACATCTGGCGGATGGCGGCGCGCTTGCGGCGGAGCATCTTGACGACGCCGGCGCCCACGACGCCGCAGCCGACAACGCCGACCTTGATGGAATCACGTGGCATGAGATAACTCCGAGGGCCATGCGCGGGCGGGCCCAAAGGGGGACGTGGCGGATGGGGCAGGGCGGCTTACCAGCCGAACAGGCCCTTCTTGGCCACCTTCTGAATCTGGACGAACACGGGGATCTTCTGGAGCGTGTCCACTTTGATGAGGGACAGGCTGAAGGCGTAGAGCTGGGTCTCTTCGCTGCCGGAGCGGGTGACGGCTTTCTGGCTGCTGAGCTCGGCGTAGAGGAAGAAGGCGGCGCCGAGGAACTTGCCGGCTTTCTGGGCGGAGGCCGGGTCCACGAGGTCGCCCTGCTGGAAGCGAATTTCGTTGAGGGCTAAGGACTGGGCCTTGGCGCGGTCCACGAGCTCGACGTTGGCCCTGTCGGTCAGTTCGGACTCAAGATACTGGCGCACGATGCTCAGTTCGATGTGCTGGTCGGTGTTGTTGGCCACGGGCGCGACAAAGACGCGGGGCCGTCCCGAGAGCGCGGACTGGCCCAGGTCCTTCTGGGTCTTGGCCATGAGCTTCTCGATGCCTTGTTTGACGATGACCTGGAAGTCGGTGGTGTTGAAGTCCTGGGTGAGGACGACCTCCTGGGACGGGTCGTAGCGGACGCCTTCGGAACTGCAGGCGGCCAAGAGCGCGGCGAGAGGCGCCACGCAGGCCAAGGCGAGCGCGCGGCAGGCGAGCTTCTTCATGGCGGCGGCTCCTAAAGATGAAGGGGCTGGCGGGCAGCGCCCAAGCGGCATGGCCAGCCGCGCGACATTGTAGACCAAGGCGGGGGGCAATGCAAAAGCGATGGGCCGGGGAGAACGGCAAGCCGGACATCGGACGGGGCGCAGTTGAACGGGGGAGGGCGGTGGGGTATGATCGGCGCCTGCGCCAGACGATGTGGCTGAATCAGGGAGCTGAGCATGACCGAGTTCATGAACGTGACGTTTGCGTCGGGGAAACTGCCGGAGAATTGGGACGTGGAGATGGCGCCGGCGGGGTTTGAGGGCGGGGCGATGTTGAGCGGGGTGGTGACGCGGGCGTCGTTTGTGGCGCCGGGGTCGGGATGGGGGAAGATGGTGGTGGAGATGGAGGTGGAGCCGAGTCCGGGGGCGGCGATCGATTTTTCGGACCGGAGCGTGTCCATGATTATGGACTTGGCGCGCCGGCATTGCCGCATCCTTGCATATGGCGGGGCGTCTCTGGCTGAGGCGAAGCTGGCGGCGTCGGCGGCGAAGGGGACTCACACCATCACCTTCGAGTTCGACCACGGCTGGCTGCGGGCGCGGTTGGACGGTCAGGAAGTGGCGGCGGCGGCGGACCCGGCGCCGGGCGTGGTGGGGGGGCAGTTCGAGATGTCGTTTTGGGATCACTGCAAGGTAAGGCGCGTGAGGATGGAGGCTGAGGAGCCGGCGCAGGCGAGGCCCGCGGCTCGGGACGATTTCATGTTGGAGGTAAATGTCGATTTCTTTGACGATCTGATGCACGCTCCGTTCACGACGGATATGTTTGACCAGTTGTTCGCGGAGTTCCGGAGTTGGGGGGTGAGCCGGGTTCACTGGATCTACTACGGCGGCAGCAAGCGGGGGTGGTGGTCTGGGGCGCCGATGGGGGTGGCGGAGAACGCGGCGAAGACTGTGGCGAACGCGGGGGAGATCTTTCCGGCGGCGGTGTCGGCGGCGCACGAGCACGGCATCGAGTTGTATGGACTAGTTAAGCCCTTTGACATGGGGTTCTGGCGCAGCGTGGGCGAAGGCGACCCGAGAGCGGGACAGGGCCGGCTGCGGAGGGTGGGGGGGGTGGTGGGGTGGATCGCGGATTTTGTGGCGCAACGGCGCGACTTGTGCATGGCGCGCAAGCCGGGCGCATACGGGGCGGCGCGCAACGACGTGTTTCACCGTATTGACATTATCAAAGAGGACGACGCGGCCGCGGACTTCGGCGTGAAGGACTTGCGACTGTTCGTCAGCGACGACAACACGCGCTACAAGCTATACACAGGACCCATGTCGCGCGAGGAGAAGGTGGAGGATTACCCCGTGTGGGAGCACACCTCCTCGGGCGGCCGGCCAACAGGCGCATGCCGGCGGGCGCGGGTCTTGCGGCTCAAGGACTTGGAGCTGCGGTCCAAGTACTTTGTGGTGGCTGTGGAGAGCCGGAGCGGATCCTTTGCCAATGACCTGATAAACATGATCCATGTCTTTGGGCCGCAGGGGGAAGAGAGGCTGTTGAGCTACGGCGTGGAGGCGCGCGGCGAGCGCGGCAGGCCCAAAGGCGCGAACGCGGAAGTCGTGCGCCAGGGGTTTGAAGACATGGGCGTGGAGTTCGACGTGTGGCCTGGCATGCCCTCGGCGGTGTTACCAGGCTTTGATGGGGTGCGCGCGCGCAAGGTGTTGGACAGCGGGCAGGGGTTTGTGGCTGTGGCCCGAGGCAAGGACCGCGAGCCTGTGGCGTGTTTGTCGCCTTCGTATCCTGAGGCGCGGGAGTGGTGGCTGGGGTGGGTGAGAGACTGCATCGACGCAGGCGCGGACGGGGTGGAGTTGCGCGTGCGCAATCACCACTCCCCGCTGGCGTGGGCGGAGTTCGGGTTCGAAGAGCCTGTGGTGCGCGCGTTCAAGGACCTGTACGGCGTTGACCTGCTTTCCACAGACGATTTCGACGATTGCGCCCGGCAGCGGCTTAGGGGAGAAGCCTACACGGAGTTTTATCGCCAGGCCAAAAAGCTTGTGGCCTCTCGCGGCAAGAAGCTGGGGTTGCACATCAGCCAGACCATGTGCATCGGTCCGGAGTTCGGATCAGCCATGGGCATTCACTGGGACTGGCGGCGGTGGCTTGAAGAAGGTTTGGCCGACAGCGTGACGCTGAAGGAGGTGTGGCCGCAGTCGCGCTTTGGCCAAGAGGTCCTGTCGGTCATGCGGCCAAGGCGCGTGCCCGGCGTTTTTTGCCCTTATGCCAATAATCTGTGGAAGGCGGGCGACGGCGTGGCTGTGTGCGCAAGTCGCATTCGCCAAGCGCGTGAAGCAGGATTGGCCGGGTTCCAATACTATGAGTGCGCGTCTGTTGTTCGTGGCACAGAGGACGGCCGCATTGTCATGGAGCAACCTGGTCTGCGTGACTTGTTCCGGCGCGAGTTCGCGTCGCGTAGTGTCCCGCGTGGAGCGCGTTGAGCGCTCAACGCGCACGGAGCAGCGTATTGCAGCTTGTCATCCTACCAGGGCAATGGTGCGCTGGGACAGCAATTATCTACAAGAATCGGTAATATTACTCTTGACTTAACATATTGTCGGGTTTATCTTCGTGTTCCTTGTGTGGCGCATTGCTGGCCTGTCCGGCCAGGACTCGGCGTGCTGGGCGTTTGGCCTGGTCGTGTTGCGCGGTGGGCCGACCGTGTGATGACCATACAAGTGGGCCTTGAATTGGACTAGACAACTCGACGCCGTCCGTTAGGGCGCCAGCCTGGCAATCTGATAAGCGTACAGCTTTGATTCAGACGGTTTCGGGTTGATTCCGAGGCGAACAGAAGCGGAGATGATCGTCTTTCTCACGGAAGTGGAGGCGGCCAAGGCGCAAGGGGTCGTTTCCAGGTCAGTCGTTTCGTCGGCGAGCTCTTGAGCGTGGCGGGGACGTTTCGGGGGTCGCGCGCGGGACGGGTTGAAGCCGCTTGGGAGAGGCGAGACATGGCTACTTTGTGCAAGGGCGAGGTATTGGAACGCCTGCTGGACCGGGTAGACAGGTCCGAGCTCTCATCCATTAAGACGATAGTCGCTGGCATCATTCAGGTCATCAACGATCCCAGTTCTACGGCCAAACAACTCCGGGACTTGATCGAAAATGATCCGGGCCTGAGCGTTCGCATTCTCAGGCGCGCCAACTCAGCTTACTACGGGGCAAGGGCACGCATCAGCGAAATCCAGCAAGCCATTGTATGGATAGGTTTTAGCGCGGTCAAAGAACTGGCGCTCAGCCAGAAGGTCTGCGAAATATTCCGAGGCGGCCGGTCGCTCAACGGCTACAGCCCCCTCGAACTGTGGAAGCACAGCATAGCTGTGGCGCACTGCGCCAAGTTGATCTACCGCCGTGAGTTCTGTCTCTCGGGCGAAGACGCCTACGCCGCCGGGCTGCTTCACGATATGGGCATTATCGCCGAAGACCAGCACCTGTCCGAGGAGTTCGAAAGCGTGCTGGCCATCTGGGACGCGGGCACGCGCGACCTGCGCAAGGCCGAGACCCAGGTGATGGGATTCGATCACGCGGCCGCCGGCGCAGAGATCGGCCGGCGCTGGCTCTTCCCCGACACCCTGTGCGCGGCGATCGAGCGCCACCACGAACCCCGCCGCGCCGAGACCCTCTCGGCCCTCACCGGCGCCGTGGCCGTGGCCGATTTCTTCTGTCAGAAGGCTGAACTCGGGTTTGGCGACGCCTCCACCGGCGACGCGGCCACCATCACCGCGTGCATGACCGATCTGGGCATCAAACCCAAAGCCATGGACTTGCTCATCGAGGACGTCCGCGAAGACCTGGACCGCATGCAAGAAGAGGGCTGGTTCGACGATGGCTCCTGACAAGGACCAGATCATCTCTGAGCTCCGCGACCGGATCGAGTCGTTGGAGATCCGGCTGCGCCATCTCACCAACGACCACCGCCTCATGCAGGACGAGCATCAGACCGCTGTGTCCAAGTACCTCGAAGTCTTTGGCGCCATGGAGCGGCTGGTGGCCGAGCGCACCGAAGCGCTGGCCAGGTCCCAGCAGTTTCTGGAGCAGAAGAGCCAGGAACTGCAGATGATGCTCGATTCGTCGCCGGCCATGATCTTCTACAAGGACACCGCCGGCCGCTACGTGCGCGTCAACAAACTCTTCGCCGAAACCCTCGACCTCAAGATCACCTCCATCATCGGCCGCCGCGATTCCGAGCTGGGCTGGGGCATGACCGAACACGGAGCCGAAGACGAACGCCGCGTCATGGAAACCGGCTCCCCCATCCTCAAACGCTCCGACCGCATGTTGGCGTCCAAGGGCACCCTCGACATCACCATTGACCGCTTCCCTTACCGCGACATCCACGGCGCCATCCTCGGCGTCATGGGCTTTGCCGTGGACGTGACCGAGGCGGCGCGCGCCGCCGAGGAACGCCGCATTCTGGAAGACCAGCTCCATCGCGCCCAGAAGATGGAGTCGCTCGGCGTGCTGGCCGGCGGCGTGGCCCACGACCTGAACAACCGCTTCACCCCCCTGATCGGCTACGCCGAGCTTGTCCTCCTCCAACTCCCGCCCGGCAGCCCCCTGCGCGCCTCCATCGATAAGATCCGCCGCTCGGCCGAGGACGCCGCCGAAATCGTGCAAGACCTCCTCACCCTTGCCCGCCGCGGAGTGCCCAAGAAGGAGCCCCTCTCCATCAACAAGATCATCGCCGAGTACCTGGAGAGCCCGGACTTCTCGGCCCTTCGCGAGCTCTACCCCGGCGTCACCGTCGAGACAGCCCTCGACCCCAACCTGCTCAGCGTGTGCGGCTCCAAGTCGCACCTCTCCAAGACGATCATGAACCTGGCCCGCAACGCTGTCGAGGCTATGCCCCACGGCGGCACGCTGAAGATTTCCACCCGCAACCGCTATCTCGACACGCCCATCCCCGGCTGCGACTCCATCCGCGAGGGCGACTACGTGGTCATCACCGTGGCCGACACGGGCGTGGGCATCGCCCGCGAAGACCGCAAGCGCATCTTCGAGCCCTTCTTCACCAAGAAGGCCATGGGCCGCAGCGGCAGCGGGCTTGGCATGGCCGTGGTCTGGGGCGCGGTGCGAGACCACGACGGCTATATCGACCTCGACAGCGAGCCGGGAGCGGGCGCCGAGTTCCGCGTCTATCTCCCCGCCACGCGCCAGCCCGAGGCGCCTCCGCCCGGCCGCGCCCCCTTGACCGAGTACGAAGGCTCCGGCCAGAGCGTCCTCGTCGTCGACGACGCCGAGCCCCAGCGCGAAGTGGCCAGCCAGATCCTGGAGCGGCTGGGCTACAAGGTGGCGGCCGTGTCCAGCGGCGAGGAGGCCGTGGACTTCGTGCGCAAGCACGCCGTGGACGCGCTGCTGCTGGACATGATCATGGAAGGGGGCATGGACGGGTGCGAGACCTACCGCCGCATCGCCGAGTTCCGCCCCGGCCAGCGCGCCGTCATCGTCAGCGGCTACGCCGAGACCGACCGCGTCCGCGAAGCCCAGCGCCTGGGCGCGGGCGCCTACGTCAAAAAGCCTTACACCATGGAAAACCTCGGCCTCGCCCTCAAAGCCGAACTGGCCAAGGTGACCACGTCGTAGCTTCGGTCCACCGCCGGAGCGCGGGCGTCTCGGCCGCCTTCGCCCCAACCCCGGCCCCGCGATCTGCGCCATGCCAGCGTGCGGACGGGACATGCCGCTCAAGCCCGCCAACGGCGGCGCCGGAACGCGTCCCCGCCACAGACCCCGGCCCCGCGCCTTCACCCCGCCGTCTCTGCCCCCTGGCGCCTCTGCGCCAGCTCCGCGTGCCGGATCCCCACCGCCCAGTGCGCCTGGCGGACCAGCGACTCGAACTCCCGCCGGCAACCGGCCCGGTCCCCCAGGGCCAGATGGCACAAGCCCCGGTAGTAGTGGATGGACGCCATGGCAAAGCCCGGCTCCTCGCCCTTGCGGAACAGCTCCAGCGACTCCGCGAACAGCCCCCGCTCGAACGCCGCCTCCCCCGCGATCTGCAGCATCTCTTTCTCGAAGACCGCGGCCTTGGCGTTGGCGGCGATGAGGCGCAGGCCGGCCTGGGCCTGCTCATACGCCTCGTCGTAGCGCTCCTCGGCCAGCAGCGCGCGCGCGTAGTCGCCCCGCGCCTCGACGCTCTCCGGGTCTTCTTCTATCAGGCGCTTGCCCCGGGCCAGGGCCGCCTGCTGAACCATGCGCCGGAACTCCACGGCTGGCGGCTGGCCGGGCACGGTCTCCTCGACGGCCTCCAGCCACATCTCGGCCTTGTCTACGCGGCCGGCCTTGAGCGCGGCGCGGCCCCGCCACAGCCAGAACGCCACGCGCATCTGATCCAGGAACCTCATGACGCGTTCTCCTGGGCTCGGCCGCCCTCGGGGGCTGGCGCGGCGCCGGCGCAGGCGGCCTGGCGCTGCGCGTCCCACTTCTCGCGCCGCAACTCCAGCTCCACCATCTCCAGCCACCGCGCCAGGAAGGGCGTGGAGTCCGGCAGGGCGTTGGGCGTCAATTGGCGCCAGGCCTCGCGGTCGCCCGCGGCCCACTGCGCCAGCAGGTCATAGCCTGCGGCCAGGTCGTTGGCCGGGTTGTCGCGCAGCACGCTCTGGAACATCTCTCGCGCGCGGTCCAGGTCGCCCGCGTCGTAGAAGACGCGGCCGGCCAGCAAACGCACACCGGGCCGGCCGGTGGCGCGGGCGGCGGCCTCGCTGGCCAGGCGCCGCGCCTCTTCCACTTCGCCCGCCGCGACGAGCGCCAGGGCCAGATGAACCCGCGCGAACGGGTGGCCCGGCCGCGCCTGCAGCACCTGGCGGAAACGCGACACCGCCCCTGTCAGGTCGCCCTGGCGCGCTTTTTTCTGGCCCTGGCGGAACCAGCGCAAGGTCTCTATCCGGCGCACGAAGTTCATGTGTCTCCTGGCCTGCTCAAGGCACGAACACCGCGGAAAGGTAGCCCACGGCCCGGCTGGCGCGCGGCTCGGGATAGACGTCGGCGCTTGTGGCGTATTGCAGCGCCACCCCGCGCCTCGCGCCGCGCGCCCGCGCCGCCGCGGCGGCCGCGGCCACCGCGCCCGCGCCGCACGCGTTCCCCCGGGCCGCCGCCTCGTCGACCATGGCCTCGGCGTCCAGCGTTTCCACCAGCCGGATAAAGCGCGCGTCATTCCCGCGCATCCACTCCCTGGCCTGCGCGTAGGGCCCTAGGTCCGGCCCCCCATAGCCCATGCCGTAGTGCGTCAAGTCCGTGGACGCCACGCCGACCCACCGGCCCGGCCAGGCGGCCAGGGCCTGCGCCAGGCGCGCGCCTGTCTCGGCCGCGCCCGGCCCGTGGGGCACGGCCACGGGCAGGATGCGGGCCTGGGGAAAAAGCACTTGAATCAACGGCAGCTGGACCTCGATGGAGTGTTCTTCCTCGTGGTTGTCCGCGCTCACGTCCAGGCCCGCCTCCTCCGCCAGCCGAACCGCCTCCGCGTCCACTTCCACGTCCCCCAACGGCGTGGCCCATGCGCCTCCCGGGTAGACCTGGGCCCGGCGGCTCGCGGGCCGGTGCACCGCGCCGAAGAGCACGAACATCTGGGGCTGGGCGGCGCGCATAGCGGCAAAGGTTCGCGCGGCCAGCGCGCCGCTGAACACCCACCCCGCGTGGGGCGCCACCCCGCCCAGCGGCGCGGGCAGGTCCGGCGGAAGCCCGCCGGCCTGGGCGATCAAGTCTTCGGCGTGCGCGCGGCACGCTTCTGCCGACGCTTCGTAGAACGCGCCCGCCACCGCCGGCGCGCGCCGCTCCATGCGTTTCTCTTTCATCGAGGCGCCCTCCTGAGAAAGGGCCGGCCGTCTCTCCGCTTGCGCCAGCCGCGGGCGCGGCCAGCGCCCTCACAAGGGCCGGGGCGTCGCGTCCTCGGCTCTGTCGTGGAACAGATCGGAGACCGCGAACATGCCCAGGAGCTGGAGCAGCCCCCACACGGCCAGGAAGATCCATCCTCCGGCCCGGTCCTGGAGCAGCGACACCAGCGCGTAGCCCAGCAACGCCACGTACACGCCGGCGAGCAGCAAGGCGCGGCCCTTGAAGCCGGCCCAAGCGCACGCGGCGGGCGGACACAGGACCGCCGCCACGCGCTGGGTCAGGCTGGCGCAGGGGCGCTTCCCTTCGGCGGGCTCGCGGCGCGAGGCCGGCCGCAGGCCCAGTTCCTCCAGCGTCTCGGTCCAAGGCGCCGGGCGGCCTTCCTTTTCCAGCCATTCGGCCGCGGCCAGGCGCCGGGCCTTGCCGCCCAGCGCGGGCTCGCGGCGCGACAGAACTTTGGACACGGAGGCCGCGTCATAGACCAGCAAAGCCTCGGCCACGAAGGCCCGGTCCCAGCGCGAAGGCGAACCCTCGTGGATCCGGAAGCACTCGGCCGCCATGCGGTCCGTCTCCGCGGCCTCTTCGGCAGCCAGGCCGGGCAGGGCGCTTGCCCCCGCGTCGCCGCGGCCCCTGGCCTTCATGACCGCGCGCAGCAGGTCGGCCGCGCAGAAGCGCCGCGCCAGCCGCGCCACGTCGCGGCGCCAGACGCGGCTCCTGGCGTCCTCCTCGCCGCCGTTGGCAAGCGCCTCCGCGGCCATGGCCGAGGTCTGCGACCGCTTCAGCCGGGGGATGAGGCTTGGGCCGCGGAAGAGGTTGAGCGCGCAGTCCCACACCCACTTCAGCGCGTAATAGACAATCACCGCCACGGCCGCGCGGAGAATCCAGACCACCAGGGGGGGGAAGAACATGAGGACGGACATGGTCCCAAAGAACACGACCCACGCGCCGAACGCGCGCAGCATGTCGCCGGCGGTGCGGCGGCGCGGGTCCAGCGCGTGGTTGCCCAGAACCAGCAGCGCCATCAACGCCAGCAGCTCGATCAAGTCGCGCATCGTCCAGGCAATCACTCAAGAAGGGGGGGGACCTCGGCGCCAGGCGGATGGGGACGCGCCGGCCAGCGCCGCGGACCAATCAAGCCCATGCTATCCGCGCGGTTGCGGCCTGTCAACGCGGAACGCCCCCGTCCCCCCGGCGCCAGCCACACCCTCAATCGTCCACAGCGTCCATAGGGTCTGTCCGTCATCCCCGCCCCATCCTCTCACTTGCCGTCCGTCTCCTTCGGCGCCTCCGGCATAGCCCCTGGCGCGGCCGGCGCGGCCGGCGGCGGAGGCGCCACGTTGTAGTACAGGCAGAACAGGACGAACTGCCCCTTGGACAGCGCCTTGGCCACCTCGTCCAGCCGCTTGCGCGACGCCGCCTCGAAGACCGGCTTGCACGCCTCGGCCGACACGTTGCCCCCCATGCCGTCGAGAGCCGCAAGGACGTCTTGGCGGAACCGCTGGCCGGCTTGAGCCAGGGCCTGCTTCTGCGTGTCGTTGAGCCCGGCCATGCTGGCGAACTCTTCGAGGTCGCGCGCTTTGAGCATGTCCACGAGCTGGGCCGAAAGGGGGGCTGGCGCGCTCGCCTGGTCCTGGCGCTCTGTCAGCGCCGAAGCCACCATCCTTCGCGTGGCTTCCGTGACGCGGCCCTGGCAGAGCTGCGTGAAATGGCCGATCCGCGTCATGAGCGCGCGGATCATCTCCTCGTCCGACTGCCGCGCCTGCAAGCGCCGGTCGAAGTTTTTCACCTGGTCCTCCAGCGCCTGCAGCCGCGTCTGCAAGATCGCGGTTTCGCGGAAGAGAAAGGCGTAGCCCACGCCCACAGCCACCACCATCGCCACGAAGACGACCTGAAGGATATCTCGTTTCAAGGCCCGGCCTCCCTCTTCAAGAGCGTGGAACCCGCAACGCTACTATAACCCGCCGCGGCGGGTTGTCAAAGCAGAAGCGGCTGGGGCGGCGCGGTCGCGCGCGATCCGTCAGACCCGTCCGGCCCTCCGTCAGGTCCGATCTGTCCGGCCCGTCCGGCAGCCGCGCCGCCCCATGCCTCGCCTACTTGCCCAACGCCTTCAGCGCCATCTCCGCCCCGCGCTCGCCCGACATCAGCATGGCCCCGAACGACGGGCCCATGCGCGGGACGGCGTGGATCGACGACACCGACATCCCGATCGCCAGCAGGCCCGGATGCACGAACCCCGTCTTCAACACCACCTGGTCCTCCGACTCGTCAATCCACATCGGATTGCACCCCGGAACCTTCAGCAGCCCGCGGTCCGCCAGCAACTGCGCCACCGCCGCGTCGTGGCCCGTCGCGTCCACCACCACCTTGGCCTCGATAGCCACGGGATCGAGGCACGAGATCTGACGCGGCAGCATGCCCACCGGCGTCCAGTTGATCACCAGGCCGGCCACGCGGTTCTCTTCGCGCAGCACCACGTCGTCCACGGTGGTCATGTTGAGGACCTTGGCGCCCGCGTCCAGAGCGGCCGCGATGAGCTTGGAGCACGCATGCGGGCCGTCGGCCACGAACAGGCCGGGCGAGGTCTCCTTGCACGGCACGCCCAGGCTGGCCAGGTTCTTCTGCGTAGGGCTGCGCAAGACCACCTTGTTCATCAGGTAGCCGCCCACCCAGAACCCGCCGCCGAGGTAGTTGTTGCGCTCCACGATGAGCGTCTTCACTCCGCGCTCGGCCAGAACCTTGGCGCACATCAGCCCGCTCGGCCCCGCGCCCACGATCAGCGCGTCGCTCTCCGCGTACTCGTCAAACTCGCGCGCGAACTCGCGCACGATCGCCCGCGTCACTTCCTTTTCCGACGCGCCACTGAAGATGCGGCTCTGCTTCTTCGGCATGAGACAGCCCTCCGTGAAAAGGGACCATGCCGGGGAAGCCTGAACACAGCAGGAGCGGGGGGGAGGAGGTGGGATTGGACATCATGTCTTTCCGCGTTTCCTACGCCAGTATGACCCGGATCAGGTTCTTGGGGTCTCCGGCCTGCGCCGGACTCTCAGCCGCCTTGGCGGCTCCCCCAGCGGATACGGAGGATATGATAGCGGCTCGGTCCAGGATTCGCAACCCGCGCACCCCGTCACGCTGCTCCGTACTGCAAACGAGCACAAACTCGTTTTTTGGGACACGGTTCCTGGGGCCGTTGTCGTCCAACATCCGCCCTTGCCGTTCTTCGTGGTTCAATCGCGGTTGCCGAAGACCCTGAGCCCGTCAAAAGACCGTTCGCCTTTCTCCACCATTCCTCTTTGCCGTTCTTCGTGCTCTTCGCGTTCTTCGTGGTTCAATCGCGGTTGCCGTTTGCCCTTTTTCGCTTCTTCGCGCGAGCCCGTCTTTCGCCCTTGCCTTCCTTGCCGGCCGCACGGCCATGATCTTCTGGGGCGCGCCCTTGGCCGGCGTCGGCGCGGGCTTCCGGCGGGCCGATCTTCCACTGCCTGCCCCCGTCCAGCGCCCGGTCGTCTTCGCCGAGGGGCTGGCCATCTCCGCCGCTTGCCGCCAGCCAGAGCAGGCCTGGCGGGTCATTCGCGAGTTCGCCGTGGAGCGCGCTCCCCAGCGCCTCATCGAGCGCGGCATTCCGTTCCCCTGCGGCGCCCAGAGCGCCCTGGAGTTCCTGGCCAGACACCCGCGCTCGATAGACGCCTATCGTTCGCTCACGCAACCCTTCACAGCCCACCTGGCCATCACCCGCGAGCGCCAGAACATCATTCGCAGCGCCCTCGGCGAGTGGTGGCGCCCGGAAACAGACCTGGCCGCCGCGTTGCGCCATGCTCAATCCGTCATAGACGCCGTCCTTGACGCCGAGGCCGCGGCGGAACAGCGGGAGCCAGGGGGATGAACGCCGCCAGCCCCGCGCCATGAGGGCTCCTTGGGGACGAAAAGGAAAGCGCCATGTTCAATCCGCCGCTGAAACGCCCGTGGAATGCCTTCACGCTCATCGAGCTGCTGGTCGTCGTGGCCATCATCGCCATCCGCGCCACTCGCGAACTCGCCGGCCGAACCATCATGACCGACACCTTCACCAAGGGCGGCCCTTCCGACGCCCTGGGCGTCATGAACACCGACCGATTGGCCCTCAACTCTCAAGGCTACATCCCCGACGCCCCCGCCACGACTTCACCAAGGCCCCGTGGTACAGCCCCGGCAACATCTACGCCCCCAACCAGCGGATGTGGCCCGACGGCCCCATCCCCGACTTCAAGCTGCCCCCGGACTCGCCGGCCCGAACCGCCGGCCTGGACCTCTCGCGTCCGTTCAAGGCTGGCGGCCACGACTTCGACCCCCTGCCCGGCATGGAGCCCGGCTACTTCAAAGGCGCCAAGCCCAACATCGGCGCGGTTCAGGATTGACGAGCCGGACCCGCGGAACGCCCCTCACCACAACCCCGTCCCTTCCTCTGTCATTGTGACGTTGTCGAAACGGTACAGCCCCGGCGCCCAGTACGCGTACGGAATCACCCGCACGTACACCACAAACGGCATCCGCGCCTCGCAAGCGTCCAGAAACGCTCCGCACGCCTTGTCCACGCTCGCCTTGTCCGATACGGGAAAAGCCATGTCCACCAGCGGCACGTTCTGCTTGATCCGCGCGCTCATCAGCCGCAGGCAAAGCTGAAGCCCCTCGTCCGTCTTCTCCACCTTGCCGTACACCCCGTGCGCGCACAGCAAGTGGTCGCGCACGTGGACCAGCAGCTCCGGAATCGGCGCGCCCCAGCGCGCCTTGAAGCCCGTCTTGCCCAGAATCGCCCGCCGATGCTCCGCTGGAATCTGCGGGAACCCCCTGGCCGCCATCACCTCGCGCAGCGTGTCCGTGGCCACCGCCGTCAACTCCCCGCCGCCCGCGTCCTCCAGGTCAAACGCCACGTAATACGGATTCGGCATAAACGTCCGCGTATGGCGGTCGAACTCCCTCCCGCCCGTCACCGTCACGCACGACAAGTACATCCGGTAGATCTCGCGGTCCTGCGCGCTGAACTCCGTGGCCCCGAACGGCGCATACCCCTTCACGAAGATCTTCGGCTTCGACCCGCCTTTCACGTCCACGGTCATGCGATACACCATCCCCCGCTTCACCGGCACAGGATCGCTGCGGAAGTGCACCCCATACGTCCCCCCGATCGTGTCGTATTTCGGCGGCTTGGTCGGCATCTTGCGCGGCGCGCGCCGAAAGTCCGCCCCCTGCGCCAGCGCCTTCTGCCAATCCAGAACCTGGCTCTCCAGCACATCCGTGTCCACCAGCAGGCACTTCCCCGGATGCCCCGCCGTGTCGTAGAACGTCGTCAGGTTGTTGATCCGCTCCCAGTGCAGCGGCGTCAAGTCGCCCTGCTCGAAGTCACCGTTCGGCAGCAGGTTCGGCGGATTCGCGATCCTCTGGTTCTCCGGAACCTGCGGGTCCTCGCCGATGCGCCGCCGGAACCCCGACACCTTCTCCACGATATCCGTCAGCAGCAGCGGCAGCTCGCGGTACTGCGTGATATGCTTCTCCACCGACCAGAGCAGGCTGTCGTCGCTCTCTTCCAGGTCCATGAAGCGGAACTCGAACACCCAGCCTGCGGGCTGGCCCCGCCGCGCAAAGCCCCACAGCGCCAGCCGCGCCTGCAACCGGTCGCGCACGAACGCCGCCACCACCGCCGGCGGCGTCTCCGGCGCCAGCGAAAACCCCGCCGACGCCATGGCCCCGTCCACATCCAGACTCTGCAGCAGCTCATACTGAAACGTCCGCGCCAGCTTCTCCTCCAGCGCGCGCCGCGTGTCGGGCCCGTAGTGGCTGCCGCCTTCCGCCTGATAGGGCAGCACCGCCAGCGTCGCCTTCTGCGCCCACGCCGGCCACGCCACCGCCGCCACCGCCGCCGCCGCCAGCAACACCCTCTTCACCTCACGCCTCCACCATGCCGCGCCCCCACGCCCTCCCACACCATCATCGCCCGCCCCGCCCGTTTCTGCCGTCCTTGCCGCTGTCCTTGCCGTCCGTTTCGTTGTATCATACTCCCCTTTGCCGCTTCATCCAAGGCTGCGCCGGAGGACGAATCATGAGCCGCACAAAGCCGCGCATCGGAATCTGCGGCGTCTACGGCCGCGTCAACGAAAACGCCGCCTGCATCCTGCCCGACGCGTACGTCGACGCCGTCGCCCTCGCCGGCGGCGTGCCCCTGCTCCTCGCGCCCCCGGCCAAGGGCGACCTCGCCGCCGACATGATGGACGCCGTCGATGCCCTCCTCGTGCCCGGCGGACCCGACATTTCCCCTGCCCGCTACGGACAGCAGCCTCACCCCAAAACCCGCCTTGTCCACGAGCGCCGCGAAGCCTTCGACTTCCGCTGCGTCGAGGAAGCCGAGAAACGCAACATGCCCATGATGGGCATCTGCCTCGGCTGCCAGGTCATCAACGTCGCCCGGGGCGGCACGCTTGTTCAGGACGTGCCCAGCCAGTGGGCCGCCCCCCTGGTCCATCCCCGTCCTCCCGCCGCCACACGCCTGCTCCACTGGGTCGAGGTCGAGCCCGGAACCCGCCTCGCCGGCATCGTCGGCCACGGCCGCTTCGAGGTCAACACCTCCCATCACCAGGCCGTCGACAAACCAGGCCGCGGCCTCCGCGTGTCCGCCCGCGCCCTTGACGGCGTTATCGAAGCCGTCGAAGACACCTCCGGCCGCTTCGTCCTGGGCATCCAGTGGCACCCCGAAGGCATGACCGAACGCCCCAGACACCTCGCCCTGTTCCAAGCCCTTATCCAGGCCGCCAAGGACTTCGCCCAAGCCGCCAGATGACCCGCCGGCCGGTTCCAAGCGAACCTGCCCGCTTGGGTTCCCGGACCTTTCCTCCGCCTTTTCCGTTCCTTGCCCTGCCACGCCCCACGCGCTAGAATGAAAACCGTCAGGGCCATTGAGGGAGGAGTGCGCCGGTGGGGGACCGGCGGGCTGAGGAGCGTACAGCATGCGATTGCGCTGGAGCGCGGGAGCGCTGGCGGCGCTGGCGCTGGCCATCATGGCGCCCGGCGCATCCGCCCAAGTCACGGTCGCGCGCCAGGCAGGCAAGCTCAAGGGCTTCACTGTCGCCACGCCAAAGGGCGCCCTGCGCGTCACCGGCCGGCCCTGGACCAACACCGTGCTCACCACCGAGTCCGGCAAGGCCATTCACCTCGCCGACCCCCTCCTGGGCCGCCTGCGACTGCGCGGCGAACAGCGCCAGCGTCAAACCGCTTCCTGGGGCGACGCCAAGTTCTTCGAGACCGCCCGTCTCGAAGAGGTCCAGGACCCCTCGCGCCCCGGCGCCCTCATCCTCCGCCTCACCCTCGAAAACGCCGACGTCGGACTGCGCAAAGACCTGGCCCTGCTCATCGAGCCCGGACAGGACGTCGTCTACGTCACCAGCCGCGTGCTCGCGCTCAAGGACGCCGAAGTGCTCGATGACGAGGTCTCCATGTGGATGGCCCCCGCCGCCCAGTTCTCCTTCATCGTCGACGGCCGCCAGGTGGAACCCGCCGACAAGCGCCGCGAAGAGATTAAGCGCTGGGCCGCCGCGCTGCGCCGCGACGAAACGACAGGCTTCGGCGTCATCATCCTCCCCGAGGCGCCCGCCGCCGCCGCGAACTGCGCCGCCTCCGCCGGCTTCCGCCTCGACGAAAAGGTTAAGGCCGGCTGGTTCCAGCTCGCCAGGCTTCCCCGAGGGCCCATGAAGGCCGGCGAAACCCGCCTCCTGCGCTATGCCCTCTTCTGGGGCGATGGCCTCAAGCCCGGCCGCGTCGCCGAACTTGCCCGCCAGGCCGAAACCGGCGGCCTCGACGACA
>CAYYEE010000002.1:0-11243 GCA_964470775.1 uncultured Planctomycetota bacterium
ACATTCATGGTGGAGATGATCGAGACCGCCAACATCCTCAACAACGCCACGCCCCGCAGCCTGCTCATCCTGGACGAGGTGGGCCGCGGCACCAGCACTTTCGACGGCCTGTCCATCGCCTGGGCCGTGGCCGAGTTCATCCATCAGCACCTGCACAGCCGCGCCCTGTTCGCCACCCACTACCACGAGTTGACCGAACTCGCCCAGGTCTGCCCCGGCATCCAGAACCTCAACGTGGCCGTGCGCGAATGGCGCGACCAGATCGTCTTCTTGCGCAAAATCGTGCCCGGCGGCGCGGACAAGAGCTACGGCCTCCACGTCGCGCGCCTGGCCGGCATCCCGCCCAATCTGATCGAGCGCGCCCGCGAAATCCTGGCCAGCCTCGAATCCATGGCTCTGACCGAAGACGACAAGCCCCGGCTGGCCCTGCCGGCGCGCAAACAGCGCCAGAAGACCCAGCTCCGCATCTTCACGGAAAAGAGCGACCGCATCCTCGACCGCATCCGCGGCCTCGACATCTCCAGCCTCACCCCGCTCCAGGCCCTCAACATCCTGGAGGAGCTCAAACGCGAGGCGCTGTAGCGCCGTGGCGCGCGGCCGTGGCGCGCCTTGCCCGGCGGCCCGAAGCCAAACGCCCCTTGAAACGCGCGGCGACATCCGGCAAAATCAGAAACCGCAGATGGCGTCCATGCGGCGCTGGAGCCGCGGCGCCGGCCCAGGTCATGGAGAGGGATAGTTGTGGCCGAAAGCAACGACTGGTCCTCCGAGGCGCTCTTGGAGAAAATCAAAGCCGTTCTGCCCCAGGTCAACGATCTCCGTCCCCAGCCCTTCGTCATCGTCGAGGGCCAGGCCACGAGCAAGACCTTCCGCATGGAGGTCTTCCTCACGGAACGCTTCGCCAAGCGCGTCCGCAAGGCCAAGCTCCTCAAGCCCGAGCTTGGCCAGGCCCTGGCCAGCCTGCGCTTCGGTTACGACCCCCAGCGCGCCGACCCCACCCGCGACAGCCTGGGCGTCTTCAAGGTCGACCCCGCCAACCGGCACGACCATGAAATCTCCAAGCGCCTCTATGAGCGGTTCCTCTTCTCCGTCAACGCCGCCGAGATGCTCCATCGCTTCGGCGTCTCCGCCCGCGACTGCATCGGCGCCAAAGTCACCAGCGAGAAGCTCCTCCTGCTGGGCTGCATCGAGTGCCATAAGACCGAGACCCAGTGGCTGGAGAAGCTCGTGCTCGTGGACCTGGAACCCCGGCTGGCCGGCTGATCCCCCGCAACCCGGCGCCCTCACGGCCGGGGGTACCACTCCGCTTTGCCGATCACCGAAGGCGCCAGCCCCAGCGTCACCACCAGCAGCCCCACCATAACGCCGTAGACCAGCAGAATCGCGTTATATTCGCTGAGCGGCGCGCCCATCAGCGTCCACTGCTTCTGCAGGAACCCCAGCTTCAACGCCCACCCGCTCATCAGGCCAGACAGCGACGACCCGGCCACATACATCGTGTTGCACACCGACGTCGAAAGCGAGAGTCCCTTGGCCGGACAGATCGCCAGCATCTCCGTCGAGATGGCTACGCTGGAGGCCGCCATGACCAGGCCGAAGACGAAACGGATGGTCCCGATGGTCCACACCACCGGGCCAGGCGCAAAGCCCCTGAGCACATAGGCGATCAGTGTGGCCGCGAACGTGAAGTGGCAGATGAGAAAGACCGGCTTGGTCCCCCACCGGTCCACGACCTTGCCCCCGGCGAAGTAGCCGATCATAGAACCGATCATGAAGACGTTGCCCAGCCACAACACCGTGTTGTCGCCGAGCCCCAGGAACCGCTTTTCCACCAGCCCGAACAACGCGGGACACCCCGCCGTAAACAACGCCAGCAGAAACGCGTAGGCCACAAACGAAGCGTAGCTGTCGATCCGCGCCAGCCCAAGCATCGACCGGATGAACCCGTCGGCCAGGGGCTCTGGCCGCTCCAGGTCTGGGATCGCGGTGAAGATTACGGGGCGGACGAACATCGACAGGGTCACCGCTCCCAGCAGACACTGCAGCGCCAGGACCGGCGTGTCCTGCGCCAGGAAAGGCGCGGCCAGCGCCGTGAACACCACGCCCGTGAGCTGCCAAGAGAAGCGCAACTTGCCGAAGAACCGGCCGCGCACGCCGGGCGGCGCCACCCCGCTTAGCAGCGAGAACCACGCGCCGCCGGTGATGGCCGAGCTCACCCCCCACGCCGCCACCCCGGCCACCACGCCCGCCCGCCCCGCCGCGCCTGGCAGCGCCCCCAGCAGCGTACAAACCAGGAACCCCGCGGCCTGAAAGACCGCGCCAACGATCACCAAACGCTTCCTGCCCAGGCGGTCGCTCCAGTACGCCGTTACTGGCGACAAGAGAGACATCACCAGGTAGGGCAAAGCCAGACAAACGACGATCGCCACGTCGCTGAACGCCAGCCCTTTCAGGTACAAAAGCATCAGGCCGTTCTGAAACGCTTGTTGCCCCAAGCAGCCGAAACACTGGCCCGCGATGGCCGCCCTCATGCCGCGGCGCTGTTCGGGCGTCGGCGCAACGGCATGAGATGTCCCGGCGTCCTGACTCAAGACCCGTCCTCCAATGCGTCCGCCTGCCCGCCGCGACGCTGGAACCGCGCCCGCGAACGCAGAGGGATATTATACGCCCTTGCGCCCGCGCGGCCATAGCGCCCAGCGCCGCCGCGCGCAGGAGGTAGCATTGCGCCCGCGCGCCTCGTTGACTTTCGCCTCCCCGCGTGCTTTTATGTCGGTTTTGCGTCTGTGAAGCCCCCATGCAAGGAACGGACTCCATGAACGAAACCATCCGTCAAGCCCGCCAGGTCGCGCTCGATATCCTAAAGCCCAGCCAGAAGGACCTGGAGCACGGTCTCGAACTGCACAAGAACTCCCTCGTCTTCGAGTCGTACGGCTTCTCCCCTTCCGCCGCCATTGACGGCGACCGCGCCGCCGAAGTCATCAACGCCGGCGCCTCCGACGCCGAGATCGACGACATGTTCGAGGACATGATGATGACCCGCAAGGCCACCGACCCGGTCGAGCGCGAGGAGGTCCTCATGGCGTGGGACGAGGCGGGCGTGGACTGCATCTTCCAGAACGCCGGCCAGGAGCACGACGATCCGCTCACCATCATGAAGCGCCTGGCCCGGTTCACCTACGCGGCCGACCTGCTCCGCGACCGCGCCCCCCGTTGCGCCGCCCCCGACGAGATCGTCCAGGCCTGGAAAGAAGGCAAGCACAGCTTCTACTTCAGCTCCAACGGCGTGCCCCTGCTCTACCACTGGGTGTCCAAGCCCGACGAGATGCGCTACATCCGCTTGTTCTTCCAGCTCGGCATTCGCATGATGCACATCACCTACAACCGCCGCAACCTGATCGGCGACGGCTGTGGCGAGGCGGCCAACGGCGGACTGAGCGACTTCGGCCGCGACGTGATCAAGGAGATGAACCGCGTGGGCGTCATCGTGGACGTGGCCCACTCCGGCCACAAGACCAGCCTCGAAGCCGCGCAGGTCTCGGATCGGCCCATGGTCTCCAGCCACTCCGGCGCCCACGCCCTCAGCGGGCACTTCCGCTGCAAGACCGACGAAATCCTGAAGGCCATCGCGGCCACGGGCGGCTACTGCGGCGTGTGCTGCATCCCGCGGTTCCTGGGCGGATCGGGCGACATCAGCGCGTTCCTCGATCACATCATGTACATGGTCAAGCTCGTGGGCGCCGAGAGCGTGGCCATCGGCACGGACGTGGGCTACCAGTCGAGCAACGCCGAAGCCGAGTACAAGAAGCTGCCCCAGCGGCCCAAACGCCGCGAGCCGTGGCGCTCCCTGTGGCCCGGCACCGACTGGGAAGACCGGAAGTGGACCACCCCTCAGCAGCGCCTCAGCATGGCCTGGACCAACTGGCCGCTCTTCACCGTGGGCATGGTGCAGCGCGGCCTGAGCGACACGCAGATTCAGCAGATTCTCGGTCTCAACTGCCTGCGCGTCGCCAAGGCCAACTGGGACGGCCGCAAGGAGTTCTGACCGCGCCGCCTGTTGAGGAGAAACGCGCCATGCCATGGAGCGACGACCTGCGCCAAGAACTTCGCGTGCGCGCTATGATCAACCAGCGCGCGGCTGCGTTCCCGGGCGAGGACGGCTTCCCGTACGTGGAGCCGCCAGAGGCTGAACTCGAGCGCGCGTGCGACTGGATCCTGCGCAGGCAGAACAGCGAAGGCTTCTGGCCGCAGGACGGCGGGACGTACCGGTTTTACGCGGACAGCTACGGCGTGCGCGGCCTGCTGGCGGCGCGCGAAATCCTGGGCCGCGAGGACTACGCCCGCGCCGCGTGCAAGTGGATCGAGCGCATCCTCGAACTGCAGCGGCCCGACGGCGGATGGTGGGTGGGCTATTCGTGGGGCGACCACGACTTCCACGACCCCACGGATGACCGCACCGTGGTCTACGTCGCGGACGCGGGCGAAGTGAGCGCCGGCCTGGTCGTGGCCCACGGTCTGCTCAAGAACCGCGCCGAGACCGCCGGCCTGGCCAGCCGCATCCGTCATGCCTTGGTGAAGTTCCGCGCCTACGCCGACCAATTCCGCCTGGCCAGCGGCGCCATCGGCCTGGGCTACACCGAGCGCGACTTCTACAAGTCCACGCCCGCCGCCAAGGTGCGCCGGCCCTTCATGCAGGCCCACCACAGGCCCTTCCCCTTTGCCACGGCCGTCACGGGCGTGGGCTTCTACGCCGGCCTGTCCGCCGTCACCGGCGACGCGGGCGCGTGGCGCGACGCCATGCGGTCCCTGGACTGGTGTCTTGAGAATCTCCGCGATGAACGCCAGGGCGAGCTAGACCCTGACGCGGGCCGGCGGCTAGAGCTCCGGGTTCTGGGCCGCTGCATGGACACGGCGTTCCGCTGCTGTCCCGCGCCCCTCGACAAGGCTGCGCCCACGCGCCTCTCCTCCGAGCCCCTCTACCAGGCGCCCGAACGCCAAAAGCTCTACGGCGTCTGGAAGTACGTCGTCCACCACTTCGCCGAGACCCAATCCGACGCGGGCGAGTGGCCGCTGCGCGCAGCCGAAGGCGACGCCATCGCCCGTTTCAACACCGGCCTGCGGCACCGGATGTACTTCCTCTACTCGCTCGTGAGCTATCTCCAGGCGGGCCACGACCGGCCCGAGGAAGACAAGCCCCTGCGCCACGCGGCCGCGCGGCAGATGTGGCTGTGCGCCGATCGCGACGTTCTGGCCGATCACTACGGCGTGGCCGGCCAGAGCTGCATCATCATGCCCACCGGGCTATGGGCCATGACTCTCGCCGAACTCCTCCGCCCCGGCGTCACGTTGCCGGCGGACGGAGGGCCGCGCTCCGGCGACGGCTCCCACACTTCTCCATCTTCTTGATCGTCTTTTCCAGCGCTGCGATCTTCGCCGCCACCATGCCGGCCGAGAACATTCTGCCCTGGCACTCGAGGTGGATGCCCTGGCGCGGGTCGCTGGCGAGGACGGGCGCCACTTCGCGCAGGTGTTCGAGCTCGTCGCGCAGGATGGGCAGCAGCTTCCCGGCCTTGGAGGGGGTCCACTTCTTGCGCAGTCCGTACGCGCGGTAGATGTTCAGGCAGCTCTGGTAGCAATGGCGCACGACGCGCACGGTGTTGCGCTCTTCCTGGGCGGCCCGGCCCTTGCATGCGGCCGTGGCGGCCAGGAACGCCTCCTCGCCCGCGCGCCAGCGCTTCACCAACTCCGCCAGCCCGGCCACGATCTCGCCGAGCGTGTAAACGCCGAACGAGTCCTTCAGCTCATCGCCGCGCTCGTCCATCATCCACGCGCGGCCCAGGCTCTCGCCCGTGAGCGGCTTGGGCTCGATGGGCAGGATGAGCGCCATGTTCGACGCGCCGTAATAAAGGAAGGGGATGCAGAACGGATAGAAGCTCATCGCGTCGGCGAACGTCTGCCACGCCGCGGCCACGCCCGCCGCATCACAGCCGGGCAGGTATTCGGCCGCGAACGCCTTCAGCGCCGCGGGCTTGGCGCCCAGCTTGGGCGCGGTCATGAACCGGTTGAAGGCCGCGGTGTTGGCCGTCGTCATGGTCCCGAAGTTCCACGAGCCCATGAAGTCCTTGACCTTCACGCGCCTCATGCCGCGCGCCTTGTCGTACAGCGCGCCGATGAGCGGCAGGTTGGGCACGGTGGCCAGCTCGTGCGTCGTGCCGATCTGGAGCTTGGCCATCATCCTCATGCCGCGCCTCTTGGCCGCGTTGTACACGCTCATGAACCGCTCGCTGGGGCCGGCGTAGCCCAGCGCGTACTCGTCAATCAGCCGCTCTTTGCCCAGGATCACCTTATGGCCGCCGCGCTCGAAGTCGGCCATCAGCGTGACGCCCTTGGGGAGCTGGCCGATGAGCCGCGCGCCGGGGTCTTCTTCGTAGAGCGTCCACGACCAGTTCCACGCCACCACGCGCGCCTGGGGCGCGAGCGCGGCGAAGCGGTCGTGAAAGATGGTGATGACCTCCGCCGCCACGTCGCTGGGGTGGCGTTCGCGGCAACGGGGGCAGCTCAGCGGCGGGCTGGGCGGCCGGTCCACGACGAAATGGCCTCGGTAGTTGTGATGGGTGTAGCAGTGGGCTTGGTACTCGGAGGCGGTGATGAGGATGACGCCGCCGAGACCCTCCAGCTTGCGCGCCAGCGTCTCGGCGACCTCGTTCAAGTACGCCTTGACGCCGGGATCGGAGGTGCACATGGCATAGAGGGGGTGATGTCGATAGGGGTGCAGCGTGCCCTGCGCTTCGGGGTGGGCCTTCCAGAACGGGTGGCCGCCGGGCAGGCCGCGCGGCGGCTGCATGTAGAGGAAGACCTTGATCCCTTCCTTGGCCGCGCGGCGGATGACGGTTCGCAGGCTCTTGAGGTGCGCGGCGCTGTTGGCGCCCAGCTCGGGGAAGCGCCGCGTGCGGACCATGTCGTGGTCAATGGCGTGAATCCACACCGCGTTGAACCCGGCCTCTGCGATGCGCCGCAGGTTCTGGGTCGTGTAGTTCTCCGCCGCGTGGAGCGTCTCGTCCTTGTAAAAATCGCTGAACGGCGTCCGCCAGATGCGAAGACCTTCGGCCGTCATGGCTATCCTCCGTAAACGCGCGCAACCCTCGGAGCGGCGTGGACGGGCGACATGCCCCGCCATCCGCGAGCGAGCATTGTTTCATCCCGGCGCGATGGTTGCAATCCCCTTTGGGCCCGCGCATAATGACCTGAGACGCCAAGACCCCTTTGCGCCTGGAGGCAAGGCATGGACACCCCTGTCAGCGGCGCGTGCGCAGTGGCGCGCGAGGACGGTCCGGGCTACAGCATCCCACGCGCCGCGGCGGCTATGGCCCAGGTCCTGAGCGGCGTGGCGCCGGACTGGGCGCGCGAACTGCGCGACAGGCCGGGCATTTTGGCCGAAGATCTGCCGCCCGACACCGCCGAGGCGCTCGTTCATGCGCTCGCCGGCCATCGCATACCGGCCTTTGTCGTGGCTCAGGACGAGATGGCTGTGCCGCCGCCGCCGTTCCTGGCGAGCGAAGCCCAACTGACGGAAGAGGGTTTCCTGTGCCGGTCGGGCCAGCAGAAGGCGCTGGCGCCCTGGGACGAGGTCATCCTGTTCGAGTGCGCGCGTGTCCGCGCGGCCAGCCGCGGTCCGCTGGACCTGCTGCGGCGGAACCGGGCGGCTGCGCCCCGCGGAACGGCCGGGGATCAGGAAGCGACCAGCCACGACCTTCTGGACATCGTGTGTTATCAGCCCTGGTTGCACGTCCGCGTGGACTCCGAGACGTTCCAGTTCGCCTCGTTGGGTCTGCCGCCCCAGCCCGCGCGGCGGCAGAGCTTTGCCAACCTTGTCCGCGTAATCCGGGGCCGCTGCCCCGAAGCCACCGCGGGTCCGGGCGCGCTGCTGATTCTGGGCCGCGGCGAAGGCGCCCTCACCCTGCCCACGATCGAGGCCTGCGACAACAACCTGCTGTGGCGCTTGCAGCTCCTCTGGCGAGCGGAGGAGTAGGCCGGCGGCGCGCCCGAACCGCCGGACAGGCCGGACGCGCCGGGCGGAACCGTTTTCCCCTTGACACCCTCCCCAACCGGCGCTATGCTTTCTTCCGTATTCAGGAATTGATTTCCACAATATGGAAACAGTCATGGCCGACATCCCTGTCCAATCCGTGCGCAAAGCTCTCGACCTGCTGAACGTGCTCGCCTTTGACGACGTGGCGCGCCAGGGCGTGGCGCTGACGGAGCTGGCCCGGCGCATGGGCATGAAACCCAACTCGGCGCACAACCTGCTCAAAACCCTGGCCGCGTGCGGCTACGCGGCGCAGACCGAGGACGGGAGGTACGTGGCCGGGCCCAGTCTGCGCGCGGTGGGCCTCTTCAACTCGCTGACGTCGGCCGCGGCCTCGCGCGCGGTGTCGGCGGCCGTGGCGGGTCTGGTGAGCCGCTTGCGGGAGTACGCCGTGTTCGCGGCTCTGGTCAACGGGCAGCGCGTCGTGCTGGGCGCGCTCAACGCCGACCAGTCCATCGCGGTCAACCACGCCGCGCTGCAGAAAGCCATCCTCTGGTCCACGCCGACGGGCCGCGTCCTGGCGGCGTTTGCTTCGGCCGGCGAACTCCAAAGCGTTCTTGAACGCAACGGCCAGCCGGGCGAGGCGTGGGCCGAGGCGCAGAAGAACATGGAGCGCGAACTCGAGGCTATCCGCCGCCACGGCGCCTGCGTGGTGGATGATCCGCGCAAGGATATTGTCGCCTTTGCCGTGCCCGTGCTGGTTCCGGGGACACGTTGCGGAAGCCCGCCAACGGCGGGATCGCAACGTGTCCCCGCCGCCGGGCGCCTGCTTGGGTCGCTGGGATGCTATGCGCCGCGCTACCGCTGCCCCAAAGCTTCGTTCAAAGAGAAGCTCGCGGCTCTGCAGGGAGCGGCCGAGACCCTGGCCCGCGAACTGGACGCCGCTGGCGTCGCTCCAGCGTGACGCGCCGCCGTCCCTCTTATCATTGATATCCCTCTTGTCCCTTCGTCCAAGAGGAGCCTCACATGTCCGACCGCCTTCTTACCGAGCTGGTCAAAGCCGAGTCGCTCAACGCCGGCATGGATTTGGTGGGCTTTGCCCCGGTGTCGCGCTGGGCCAAGGCGCCCTATCTGCTCAGCCCGCCCGCCATCCTGCCGCAGGCCCAAACCGTCGTCGTCAGCGCCATTCACATCACGGACACGTGGACCGAGATGGGCGGCGAGCCCGAGCCGCAGGACCGCAGCCCGGGCGGGTGGATGGACCAGAACTCGCTGCTGGACCGCGTGGCCTACCGCCTCGTGCGCCTGCTCAACGACCACGGCCATCAGGCCATTGCCGTGGCGTCGTCCAACATCTGGCGTTATCGCAAGTACGAAGGCATCCCCAGCGTCTTTGCGCCTGATCTGTCGCACATCCACGCGGCCGCGGCCGCGGGGCTGGCGGAGATCGGGTGGTGCGGCCTGGCGATCACGCCAGAGTTCGGCGCGCGGTGCCGCTACATTTCCGTGGTCACGTCGGCCGACCTTGTGGCCACGCCCATGTACGCCGGCCCCAAGCTGTGCGACATGTGCATGGCCTGCAAGCGCGCCTGTCCCACGGGCGCGTTGTCGCGCGACCTCAAAGGGGTCCACACCGTGGAGATCGGGGGCAAGACGTTCCAGTACGCGCACAAGAACATCTGGCGCTGCGCCTGGGGGGAGCACTTCAACCTGGACCTGAACTCGCCCAGTCTCAAGGAGTGGGACAACATCGGCGAGAAGGAAATCATGGCCGAGACCATGACCAAGGGGCGGCGCGGCCACGAGCGCGGCGTGTGCCAGAAGGTGTGCGTGCCGCCGCATCTGCGCACGAACGCGCCGAGCTTTGGCCGGGCGGACAAGCTCATCGCGCAGAACCGCATCAACCGCCGCTACCCCGACACCATGCCCACGCTGCGCAAGATGCGCGACGATCTGAGCGCCATGGCGTTCCGCCTGGGCGTGGACGCGGCGTCGGTGGGGCCGCTGGACCCCAACACGGACGCGGGGCGTCTCGCGGTCACGGAGGCGCCGGGCGTGAAGAGCGTGCTCGCGTTTGCCATGCGTCTGCCGGCGGAGACGCGTCGGCTGTCCGGGGACGCGGCGGCGCCCTATCAATACGGCTTCTATCGACTGATGCACCACGTTTTGCTGCGCGTGGCCAGGGCGGTGGAGGATTGCGGCTATCACGCGGCCTCGTACACGGGGACCGTGTCCGCCGGCGCCCACCCGGCTCACGGGCTGGCCGCCATGGCTGGGCTGGGCCGCGTCAACGACAAGGGCGCGCTGGTCATGCCGGAGTTCGGCGAAGACGTGATCGTGGGCGCCATCACCACGGACGCGCCGCTGGACCCGACCCCGGCGGACGAGCCGCGCCAGGATACGTCCGTCATGCGCCGCCTTTCCGGCGCGGGGCTGCGTCGCGACCTCGAACGCCTGGCCGCGGAGAATCTGGTGTCCATGTTCGGCGTGGCCAAGGCCGAGGTGTTCGACAACGTTCTCAAGGACCTGCGCGCCAACGTCAACGAAGCGGAGCTGGCCGAGGAGGTGGTGGACGTCGGGTCCAGTCCCATCCACGGTCCCTGGGTGTCCAAAGTCGTCAAAACCGACAAGCGCCTTCGGAGCCCGGCCGACTACGTCCCGGGCGCCAAGTCCGTCATTGTCCTGGGCATGCATTTCCCGGACGAACTGATCCGCAACGCGGGCCTGGAAAAGAGCCAGCAGATCGGGACCTACGCCTTCCATCAGTACCAGACCTGCTTTGAGCTGCGCTACGCGGCGGTGAAGCTGGCCCAGCGCCTCAACCGCATGGGCTTTGCCACGCGCGTCACGGAGGACATGCTGGGCGTGGGCTCGGTGGTGGACTCGCCCCGGGGCAAACTGCCCGACGCGCGCTGCAACGCTATCGAGGCCGTGGCGGCGGGGCTGGGCCAGATGGGCCGGAGCGGGTCGCTGCTGACGCGCGAGCACGGCCCGCACCAGCGATGCATCGTGATCGTCACCGACGCGGAACTGCCCGCGGACAGCGTGGACACGGGCGAGCCCGTCTGCCTGGATTGCGGCGCGTGCGCCCGCCAGTGCCCCACCGCGGCGCTGACGGGGCCCGCGTTTGACGTGCGCGTCAACGGCGCGGTTATCCGCGTGCCGAGGGTGGAGCGCCACCGCTGCGACTGGTCCAAGGCTTACAGCCTGTGCGCCAGCGAAG
>CAYYEE010000002.1:11253-36663 GCA_964470775.1 uncultured Planctomycetota bacterium
TCCTTGTGAAAATCCTCCTGGAAGAGGGAACGGAACATGACCGGCGCGCCGCCCCCGCAAGGCCGGCGCGTCACCATCGCCGACCTGGCCGCGGCGTGCGAGAAGAAGGACCCGCTGATGAAACGCCGCACTTGCATCCTGGAGACGTGCCTGCGCCGGTGTCCCGCGGGCGAGGGGGGAGCGCGCCGGGCAAGGATGAGCTGAGGCCGGGTCACATGGCACACCGCGCTATGCCACGTGACGTCATGGCAACTCTTTGCTGTGGGGTAAGTTGCAGACATCGGCCACGTCTGTCGCGTCTCAAAGACAGCAAAGCTGGTCTTGAGACACGACAACGACAATAGGACCTATGCGACCTATGGGGCCCATGTTTTCGCCTTCCCGCCGCGGGGCAAAAAGGGTATCCTCATCGGCAGGACGCGCGCGGCCGTTGAGGCCGTCCTTGTTGTCCCTTCTATTGATCGCGGGATGCAACCATGCCCGGCCTGCGCAAGCGGCTTCTGCGAATCGCGCTGTTTGGGGTAGGCTTGTTCCTGGCGGCGGGTGTCGCCGTCTACCTCGCGCTGCCCGGCCTGGTCCGCCGCGTAGCGCTGGCCCAGCTTGCCCGCATGGGCTTGGACACGGCGGACGTCGAGGTCCGCCGCATCAGCCCGTTTGGCGTGGACGTGGCGGGGGTGCGCCTGGACGCGGACGGCGGCGCGCGCGTGGACTCGATCCGCGTGGACTGCTCGCCGGCGTCGCTGGCCAGGCTGCGCGTGTCGCGCGTGGCCATCAGCGGCGGCGAGATCACGATCCGCATCCGCAACGGCAAGGTCGATCTCGGTCCGCTGGCCAAGTTCAAGCCGCCCGCCTCTTCGGGCAAGTCCTCGTCCGGGCCGCCGCGGCTGCCGCTGGATCGCTTTGACCTGAACGCATGCTCGCTGGTGGTGGACTGGGACGGCCGCATCCTGCGCGCGCCGGCGCAGGCCACGCTGGTTAACACGTCCAACGGGGCGCACGCCAAGGCCACGGCGTCCTTTGGCGCGGCCACGCTGAGCGCTGACGTGGCCCAGGACCTTGCCGCCAACGCGTGGGACGTCGTGGTGCAGTCGAGCGGCCTGGACGCGGGAACTCTGGCGCCGCTGCTGCCGCCGCTGCCATCGCCGCCGAGGTTCGGCGGAGAGATGAGCCTGCGGGCCAAGATCCACGCCGCGCCTTCCGGGGTCATCGCCCAGGCGGCCTTTGCGTGCAAGAAGGCATGGCTGTCCGTGATGGCCGGCGGCTATCCGGCGAGTGTCGAGGACATTGACGTGGAGGCCAGCTTCGAGGGCGCGCCGCGGCCGACGCGCGTGGGGCTGGCCGTGTCGGCCGCTTCGGCGAGCTGGCGGCAATGGAAAGCCAGCGACCTGCGGATGGAGGCTAGTTGCGCGGGGGGCAAGCTGTCCGTCCAAGCGAACGGCAAGGGCGACTTTTGGAAGCTGGAGGCGTTGTCCCTGGCCGCGCCTGATCCGCTGTCGCCGGATGCGGCTGAGGGCCGGGCGGAGGTGGAGTGGAAGGCCGAAGCCGGTCTGCCGCCGGAGATCGAGACCCTGGCCAGAGGGTTCGGCTGCGACGTGTCGGCTCTAGGCCGGGCCGCGCTGTCGGGCCGCGCCGCCGCGCCGCTGGCGCCGCTCTTGCGGCGCCAGGCGCCCGTCGTCGAGATCACGGAAGCCAGGATGTCGCTGGCTCCGGCCAATATCATGGCGCCGGGCGGCCTGACCATCGAGGGATTCCGGGCGGACGCTGGCCTGACGGCTAAGGTTGCGGACGGACAGGCCACGGCGCGCGTGGCGCCGGGGTCGGGTGTGTGGATCGGCCGCGTGGCCACGGCCGAGGGTCTGGCGGTCGAGCCTGGGGCCGCGGGCCGGTTGGCGGGCGTCGAGGTCCAGGGCGATGGCCTGAGGGCGACCGCGCCGCTGGCCGCGCCCAAGTCGGCGAGGATGGCGGGCGTGGCCCGGTTGGTTCTGGCGCCCAGCCGCGTGAAGACGGGCGGGGCGGAGATGGTCAGCGGCCTGTCGGGCGAGGCGCGCTTTGATCTGCGGGCCACGGCCAAATCCCTTGCGGTTCTTCTTCAGCCCGGCGCGTGGTTCGGCTTTGACAAGGTCTCGGCGGGCGGGGCCGTGGTGAAGCCGTGGAGGCTGTCGATTGAAACGCCGGAGGCCCAGCCCGTCCTTTCGGCCGCGCTGGGCGGCCAGGGGGCGGAAGCCGCCTTTGTCCTGACCGTCGCCGGGCCGCCGCTCAAGGCCAGACACGCCGCGGCCACGATCGACGTGGAGTCGGTCCGCGCCACGCTTTCGGGCAAGCGGGAAGGCGGCGCGCTGTCCGGCCGCGCCACGACGGTCGTGTCCGGCTTGGCGGTCAATGCGGCGCGCCACGAGGTCGAGGCCGCGCTGAAGTCCGCCACGCTGGAGACTGTGTTCGCCAAGGCCGAGGCAGGCCAGCCCGATGTCCACGCCAGCCTGCATCTCGACGGCGCCAAGCTGGTGAGCAAGGGCTCGGTGCTCTTCGACACCGGCGCCCTGGCGCCTGTCACGGCCGCGTACACGACAACCAGCCGCAAGGGCTCGGCCAAGGCGGAGTGGAACGTTCAAGAAGGCGCGCCGTTGCGCGTGACGGCCGACGTGGACCTTTCGGGCCGCAGGCTGGCCGGGGGCATGACGGCGAGAATCGACAGCTACCGCATCGAGACGGGCGGCCGCGTGTCGGAGGCGGTGTTTGACAGGTCAGGCATGGACATCTCCGGCGTGGTGTCGCTGGACGCGGACGTGCGCATGCGCTACGGCCGGCTCTATCCGCTCATCACCGTGGCCGTCCAGGACATCACGGCGATCAGCCGCCAGTTCCAGGCGCGCATCGACGGCTTGCGCGGCAAGGTGACGCTGACGCAGTTCTTTCCGCCGGCCACGCCGGGGGGCCAGAGGTTCGAGTTCACGTCCGCGGAGGCGGGCCAGTTGCGCGTCTCGGACGGCCTGATCGAGTTCCGCGTGGAAGACGACCCCAGCGCGTTGTTCATCGAGCGCGTTGAGGCGGGCTGGGCGGGGGGGCGGCTGTATGACCACGCCCTGCGCATCGCGCCGGGGCAGAAGGAAATCAGCGTGCGGGTCTTCGCCGACGGTCTGGGGCTGGGCCAGATTCTGAAGCTGACGGGTTCTCCGCCCGAAAGCGGCAGCGGCGAGCTCTACGGCATGTTGCCCGTCACGGTCCCGTTCAACAACCCGGCGGACATCAAGTTCAGCAAGGGCTTTCTGTACGGCAAGCCAGGCAAGGGGTGGTGGAGCCTGGTGGGTGAGACGGCGGGCGCGGTGCGCCAGGTGCTGGAGCAGGCGCTGCTGCGCGACGACATGGAGTCCAAGGTCCAAGGCCACTTCCGCCAGCTCATTGACGGGCTGATCAACTATGAGTTCGAGACGCTGAAGGTGGAGTTCCTGCCCCTGGACGACGGCCTGACGGCGCGCATCGAGACGCGGGGGCGCAGCCGCGACCCGAAGCGGCCCGTGGAATACTCGGGGGGCATCGTCCTTAACCTGAACCACATTGACCGGGCCCTCAAAGGCGCTATAATCATGAAGAAGAGCGCGGACGCGGTGACCGGGCAAGCGCTGGAGAGTATCTTTGGCGAAGGCGCCCGCGCGGGCAAGACCGAGCAACCCGCGAAGGCGAAGACCGACCCCGAAACGGAAAAGGCTCTGAAGAGTCTCTTTGGCGAGTAGAAGCGCATGGAGTGGAAAGGAGGCCGCGGAATGCGAACAGCCCTTTGCGCCGCCGCTCTAGCGGCGGCGGTCCTCGCGTCCGGGTGCACCCGGCACGAGATGGACGTCAAGGCCGAGACGAAACATGAGGTCGCGATCAGCGTCAAGGACCCCATCAACATCAACGTCAACATCAACGTCCGCATCCAAAAAGACCTGGAGCAGGTGTTTGGCTTTGAGGACGAGATGAAGGCCAAAGCCAAGTAGTCCCGCCCTGTTTCCCCATTGATCCTATTGAGATATCACAGGAGGCGTGCCATGAAGATTCGCGCGGTCGTGATGGTGGCGTTGGCGTTCGTAATGACGGGCATCGGCGCGGCGCTGGCTCAGGACGCGGACCTGGAGGGCAGCAGCGAAAAGTTCAAGCAGCGGGCGCCCGCGCTGCTGGCGTTGAAGAACAACGGCTCCGTAGGCGAGACGTCGCAGGGGCTCGTGGAGGCGCGCAAGCCGGTGGACGCCGCAGGCAACAAGCTGATCAGCGAAGAGAACGCGGACCGCGAGGCTCTGTTCAAGGCCTTGGCCGCCAAGAACAAGACGACTCCGGATGAGGTGCGCAAGAACTTCGTCAAGTTCCGTTTCGGACGCGCCTCCGACAACCACTACTTCAAAGGCGCGAACGGCGCGTGGAAGACCGTCAAGGAGTGGAAGAGCGGCAAGTAGCGCGAGCGAATCCTCCCCTGGGCGCGGATCGCGCCCAGGGGATGCCTGGGCTGGACAGGGGCGAGGGGGCGCGACGGCTCACTTCATAAACAACTCCACGACGGGGATCGTGACGTTGGGCTTTTGCACGGGCAGGCTGAGGAGTATCTGCGGCGCGCTGCCCATGCCTTCCTGGCCTTGGTGGATGGGCATGACTGGCGTCTCGGACCCGTCGTTGAGCAGTTGCGCATACTCCAGCCGCTTGACGTAGGACTCGCCCTCCAGGCGCAACGCGCGGAAGGGCCACGCCATGATGTGGACGTAGAGACGCTTGGTGTCTGGGTTCCAGGTCAGGCGGCAATCGCGCGGGGGCTTGAACTCGGCGGGCGCCTCGGTGCATCCGTAGATGGAGCGGCCGTGGCGCTTCATCCATTCGCTCATGCCGGCGAGCCGGTCCATGGCGCGGCTGTCGAACTCGCCGCGCGCGGTGGGGCCGACGTTGAGCAGCAGGTTGCCGCCCTTGCTGACGGTGTTGATCAACATGCCCAGCAACTGCTCCACGCTCTTCCATGTGGACTCGTCGCGGTGGTAGCCCCACGAGCCGCTGAAGGTCTGACACGTTTCCCAGACGACGCGCTGGCCGTTGAACTCCAACCACTGGGCCGGCTCGAACTGCTCGGGCGTACGGTAGTCCCAGCCGCCTTCGACGTCGTCGAGGTCGAGCCGGTTGTCCACGAGGATCTTGGGCTGCAGCCTGCGCGTCAGCGCGATGAGTTCTTTGCTGCCCCACTCGTTGCGGCCTTTGCCGACGTAGGTCGCGGGACGGCCGTGGACGCCGGGTGGATAGCTGAAGTCGTAGAACAGGATGTCCACGGGTCCGTAGTTGGTGAGCAGTTCCGCCACCTGGCCATGCAGATAGGCGATGTACTTTTTCTGGTCGCGGGTCTCGTTCATCTTGGCGCGGTCGGGGTGGTTGCGCATGGGGTGGAGGTCGTCGATGACGAAGTCGGGGTGATGCCAGTCGATGAGCGAGTGGTAGAGTCCCACGCGCAGGCCGCGCTCGCGGAAGGCGTCGAGCATGGGGCGGAGGAGGTCCTTGCCGCAGGGGGTGTTGGTGGACTTGTAGTCCGTGAGCTTGGAGTCCCACAGGCAGAAGCCGTCGTGGTGCTTGGTGGTGATGACGAAGTACTTCATGCCCGCTTGGGCGGCCACGCGCGCCCACTCTTTGGGGTCGTAGAGATCGGGGTCGAAGTGGCGGAAGTAGCGGTCGTAGACGTCGTCGGGGATCTGCTCGCGCTGTTTGACCCACTCGTGGCGGGCGGGGAGGGCGTAGATGCCCCAATGGATGAAGAGGCCGAAGCGGTCATGCGTGAACCAGGAGCTGTCGCCAATCGTCGGTCTGACTCCAGACATGCGGTGTCCTTTGCGTCTCAATCCACACGCCCAGGAAGGGCGCGACTGTCGGCTGGCCCGCGCCAGCTTGGTCCAAGAAGGATAAGCCAAAGCCCATGGGCGAGCAAGGGCTTGGGGGCGACGGCTGTGGATTTCCTTGGCATCGTCCGCTCTCTGTGTTCCTTTTGCCCTTCCGAGAGCCTTGCCGAGGCTTGCCGCGTCTTGACTCCAAGCCCTTTTTGAGGTTAAATAAACGGACAAGCTCAGTGCAACGGCGCCGTGTGCAGTTCAGGCGGCGTCCTGTCGAGAGCGGGGGACTCCAGGCGAGTCAAGCGCCGCGAAAACCGCCCGCTTGACCGCTGTGCGCGCGCAGACGGGAGCCGTTATGAGTATGCATGAGCAGCAATCTGAAGCCGCGGAACGCGAAGACTGGGACGAAGACGACTGGGAAGCGTTTCTGCGGCAGGCCGACGCGAGAACGGCCAGGTATCAAGAGCTGTTCGAGACGCTGATTGACCATCCTTCCCGCGACGCGATTATTGCCCACGAAATGGGGTGGGACTCGTTCTTCAGCGAGTGCCGCTCGAAGGTGGAGAACTGCGATGAATGCCCGGACCGGTTTGAGTGCGAAGCGTATGAGATGCTGCGCCTCATGGAAGGGCCGGACAACATTGACGACGACCCCGAAGCCAAGGAGTTGCTGGCCTGCTTCGAGGAAGTGAAGGATATCGAGGCGTACCGGCTGGCCTACGATTTCGCGGCGCGGCTGGAGAAGAAGTTCCGCGAGGCGCTGGCCGACGATACGGACGATGAAGCCGTGCACACGGCGTTGCTGTCGGCCACGATGGCGCCGGCGCAGATCGCGGGGGGGCACGGCATCGGATATGACCGGCCATCGCTGTGCGGCAACATCGCCAACTGCAAGCGGGCGCTGAAGAACGTCAAGACGTGCGAGCGCTGCCTCAACGAATTGGAGAAGAACGGGGCGCTGCCTTCGGAGACGGCCGCCGCTCTTCGCCAAGAGAACGCAACCGTCGCCCGGAGCCTGGAGCGCTGGATCGAGAACCTTCGGTCGCGCGTCTGCTGGCGATGAGCCGGCCCCCAGCGCTCGGCCGTCCGCTCTCGGAACGAAAGCCGGCCGCCGATCGCTGCGCCTGCCGCGCCGCGTTGCCCTGGTCTTAGTCCCCAGCAAGGAGGAACTGTTCCCATGCCTCTCGTGACGACCTTTGACATGTTGAAGAAGGCTCAAAAAGGCCGCTACGCCGTGGGCGCCTTCAACGCCAACAGCATGGAGATCATCCAAGCGATCATCCAGGCCGCCGAGGCGGAGCGGGCCCCGGTCATCCTCCAGGCGTCCCAGGGCGCCATCAAGTACGCTGGCCTGAACATGATCGTGGCCATGGTGAAGGAGGCGGCGGACGCGGCCACCGTGCCCGTGGCGCTCCACTTGGACCACGGCACGGACCTGATCCAGAACATCCAGTGTCTGCGCGCGGGGTTCACGTCGCTGATGTACGACGGCTCCAAGCTGCCCTTTGAGCAGAACGTGGCGAACACAAAGGTGATCGTGGAGATGGCCCACGCCTGCAACCTGGCCGTGGAAGCGGAGATCGGGCAGATCGGCAAGTGCGACGACTCGGACGAGCCGGGCGTGTCGATCGAAAAGGCGAAGGCCACAATGGCCGTGCCTGAAGAGGCGGCGGAGTTTATCCGCCAGACCAAGGCCGACTTCCTGGCCGCGGCGGTGGGGACGATCCACGGCTGCCGCACGCCGTTCGCCAAGCTGGACCTGCCGCGCATCCAGAAGATTCAGAAGCTGACGGACTGCCCGCTGGTTTTGCATGGCGCCTCGGGCTGCACGGACGAGGAAATCCGCAAGGGCATTAGCGCGGGCGTGTGCAAGATCAACATCGACACGCTGATCCGCATGGCGTTTGTGGGCAAGATGCGCGAAGTGCTGGAATCCAAGCCCAACGAGATCGACCCGCGCAACGTCCTCGGCCCGTGCCGGGAAGCCGCCATGGCTGTGGTGCGCGACCGCATCCGCGCGTTTGGCTGCGCGGGCAAAGCCTGAGACACGCCGTTTCCGCCCCCATCGCGGCCGCGCCGGCCCTGCGCCGGCGCGGCCGCGCCTTGTCCAAACCTTGACACACGGTTCGGTTACGGTATAGTCATGGGGCTTTGGGTCTTCCGCGGCGCATGGGCTTTTGCGCCGGCGCCGCGCTAACGCCCCTGCCTGGCGAACCGGCAACAAGGGCGCAACGGTGGACACGGCCGGCCCCGCCAAGGCGGCGCCGCGGCGTGATCCTGGAATGGAAGGCATTCCTCAACGGCCCGCTGGAGCCAGCGGCCCGGACCGCGGAGGCAACACCGATGGAGAAGAACGGCGCGCATATCCTGGTGGAAACCCTGCTCGAAGAAGGCGTGGAAGTCCTGTTCGGCTATCCCGGGGGGGCCGTTATTCCCATCTTCGACGCCCTGTATGAGGGTCCCATTAAGGTTATGCTGACCCGGCACGAGCAGGGCGCGGCGCACGCCGCGGACGGCTATGCCCGCGCCACGGGCAAGGTGGGCGTGTGCCTGGCCACGTCGGGTCCGGGCGCGCTGAACCTGACGACGGGCATCGCCACGGCCAACATGGACTCGATCCCCATGGTGGCGATCACCGGCCAGGTCAAGACGCACCTGATCGGCAACGACGCTTTCCAGGAAGCGGATGTCACCGGCGTCACCCGGCCCATCACCAAGCACAACTACCTGGTCAAAGACGTCCACGACCTGGGCCGGATCATCCGCGAAGCCTTTCATATCGCCCGGACCGGCCGGCCCGGCCCCGTGTTGATCGACATCCCCGTGGACGTCACGACCGCCAAGCCGTCGGGGCCGGTGGATAAGACTCCGCGCCTGCCCGGCTACAAGCCCCACATCGAGGGCAACCCGCGGCAGATCAAGCTGGCCGCGCAGCAGATCAACGCCAGCCAGCGGCCCGTGCTGTACGTCGGCGGCGGCGTGATTTCCTCGGGCGCGTCGGCGGAGCTGCTGCAGCTGGCGGAAAAGGCCCGCATCCACGTGACCACCACGCTCATGGGGCTGGGCTCCTTCCCCTCGGCGCACGCCCTGAACCTGGGCATGTTGGGGATGCACGGCACGCCCACGGCCAACTACGCGGTGACCGAGTCCGACCTGATCATCGCGGTGGGCGCCCGCTTTGACGACCGGATCACGGGCCGTATCGACGCCTTCGCGCCGAACGCCAAGGTCATCCACATTGACGTGGACCCTTCCTCCATCAGCAAGAACATCCCGGTCCACATTCCGGTGGTCGGCGACGCGAAGATCATCCTGTCCAAGCTGATCCCGCATATCACGCCGGTGGACCGCGAAGCGTGGGCGGCGCGCATCGCGGAGTGGAAGCGGCGGCATCCGCTGAACTACAAGCGCGACACGGGCAAGATCAAGCCGCAGTTCGTGCTGGAACAGCTCTGCGCGGCCGTGCCGGAGGACACCATCTTCGCGACGGAGGTGGGCCAGAACCAGATGTGGGCGTGCCAGTGGCTGCAGTTCAAGCGGCCGCGGTCGTGGCTGAGCTCGGGCGGGCTGGGCACGATGGGTTACGGTTTGCCGGCGGCGATCGGGGCCAAGGCCGGGCGGCCCGGGGCCATGGTGGTGGATATCGCGGGCGACGGCAGCATCCAGATGAACATCCAGGAGCTGGCCACGGCGAAGGTCTATAACCTGCCGGTGAAGGTGATGATCCTGGACAACGGTTACCTGGGCATGGTGCGGCAGTGGCAGGAGTTGTTCTACAACCGCCGCTACAGCAGCACGCGCCTGAACGGCAACCCTGATTTCGTGAAGCTGGCCGAGGCCTACGGCGCCAAGGGCATGCGCGTCAGCGATCCCGGCCAGGTCCGTCCCGCCATCGAAGAGGCGCTCAAGA
The DNA here is from genome assembly GCA_964470775.1 of uncultured Planctomycetota bacterium. Classification (GTDB taxonomy): domain Bacteria; phylum Planctomycetota; class Brocadiia; order CAIUPP01; family CAYYEE01; genus CAYYEE01. The sequence continues at coordinate 20,992 of CAYYEE010000002.1, forward strand.
CGGACGATACCGTTATGATCGACTTCCTCATTGACCCGGAAGAGAATGTCTATCCCATGGTGCCCGCGGGCGAAGCCATCAACCGCATGATCGGCGGCATGGCCTGACCCCCGGCCCGCGCCGCCAAGGAGCCGCCCCATGAAACACATCATCTCCGCCGTGGTGGAAAACAAGGCCGGCGTTCTGGCGCACATCGCCGGGCTGTTCAGCGCGCGCAGCTACAACATCGAGAGCCTGACCGTGGGCGCGACGGAGAACCCGGCCCTCTCGCGCATGACCATCGTGGCCGCGGGCGACGAGGCGATTCTGGAGCAGATCCGCAAGCAGCTCGCCAAGGTGATTGACGTGCTGAAGGTGGTGGATTACGCGGGCAAGCGGGTGGTGGAGCGCGACCTGGCCCTTATCAAAGTGAGCGCGCCTCCGGCCAAGCGGCACGAGATCGCCACGCTTGTGGAGCTGTTCCGCGGCCGCGTGGTGGACATCAGCGCCAGTTCGCTCACGATCGAGGTGTCCGGGCCGGAAGAGAAGATCGAGGCGTGCATCGATCTGCTGAGGCCCTGCGGCATCAAGGAGATGGTGCGCACCGGCGTGGTCGCCATGCTGCGCGGCGAAGGCGGCGCCGGCAAGTCCGCGGAGGACTGACCGGCCTGATTGTGTTCAATGGTCCCTGTCCCGTCGTCAACCGTTTCTGAAGAAGGAGAAGCACCGTGGCCAAGATGGATTTCGGAGGAGTCAAGGAGACCGTCTACACCCGTGACGAGTTCCCCCTGAGCAAGGCGCGCCAGGTTCTGAAGAAGGAAGTGATCGCCGTGCTGGGTTACGGGGTGCAGGGGCCGGCGCAGGCGCTGAACATGCGCGACAACGGCGTGCCGGTGATCATCGGCCAGTGGAAGGGCGACAAGCAGGCGTGGAAGAAGGCCGAGCAGGACGGGTGGGTTCCGGGCGAGACGCTGTTCGACCTGGAAGAGGCGGCCGAGCGCGCCACGGTGGTGCAGATGCTGGTGTCGGACGCGGCGCAGATGATGATCTGGCCGCGCATCATGCCCTGCCTGAATGAAGGCGACGCGCTCTACTTCTCGCACGGGTTCAGCATTGTGTACCGCAAGCAGACCAAGGTGATCCCGCCGCCGTTCGTGGACGTGATCCTGGTGGCGCCCAAGGGGTCGGGCACGAGCGTGCGGCGCAACTTCCTGGCGGGCAGCGGCATCAACAGCTCCTACGCCATTCACCAGGACTACACGGGCCGCGCTCTGGAGCGCACGCTGGCGCTGGGGATCGCCATCGGGTCGGGCTTCCTGTTCGAGACGACCTTTGAGCACGAAGTGTACAGCGACCTGACGGGCGAGCGGGGCGTGCTGATGGGCGCGCTGGCGGGCATGATGAAGGCGCAGTACGACGTGCTGCGCAAGAACGGCCACAGCCCGTCCGAAGCGTTCAATGAGACCGCGGAAGAGCTGACCCAGAGCCTCATCCGGCTGGTGGGCGAGAACGGCATGGACTGGATGTTCGCGAACTGCTCGACGACGGCCCAGCGCGGCGCGCTGGACTGGGCGCCCAGGTTCGAGAAGGCCGTGCTGCCGGTGTTCAACAAGCTCTACAAGGACGTGAAGAGCGGCAAGGAGACGGCCATCACCCTGAAGGCGAACAGCGCTCCCGATTACCGCGAGAAGCTGGGCGAAGAGCTCAGGGCGATCCGCGAGTCCGAGATGTGGCGGACCGGCGCGGCCGTTCGCGCGCTTCGCCCCGAGAACTGGGAAACGATGAAGAAGGCGGCCAAGAAGACGGCCAAGAAGAGCAAGAAGTAGGACGACGCGCAATATCGCGCGCAGAATCCCATCGCCCGGCGGCCACAACCGCCGGGCGATGGTTTCTGCCGGGGGTGTCCGCCGGACAGGCCGGACACGGAGGCCAGGGCCTCTTCGTCTGGCGCTCAACGCCAGCCGTTGCTAGAATGCTTTGTCCGCGCCAGCCCGTGGCCCGCGGACACGATAATTGATGGACAAGCGCCCCATGACAGAACCCACCCGGATCTGCGTTTCTGTTGTCGGCGAGTCCACCGACGCCATGCTGGGCCAGATGGCCCAGGCCGCGCCGCACGCCGACATTCTTGAGTTGCGGCTGGATCGTGTGGTGAACCCGGACATCGCGCGGCTGATCAACGCCCGCACGCGCCCGGTCATCGCGACCAACCGGCCCGTGCGCGAGGGCGGGCAGTTCCGCGGTTCGGAGGAGGAGCGGGTGGCGCTGCTCCAGCAGGCGGCGGAGCTGGGCGCGGAGTACGTGGACATCGAGCTGGACTCGGCGCACCGCCTCCGCGCGCCGTCGTCGTGCCAGCGCATCGTGAGCCATCACGATTTCGAGCGCACGCCGGCGGACCTCCAGGCTATCTACGAGCGCTTGGTGGCCGCGGGAGCGGACATTGCGAAGATCGCGGTGATGGCCACGGACATCCGGGACAACTTGCGCGTCTTCGACCTGCTGCGCTCGGCGTCGAGGCCGGTCATTGCGCTGTGCATGGGCGAGCTGGGCCGCATCAGCCGCATCCTGGCGCCCAAGTTCGGCGCGTGGGGGGTGTTCGCGTCCGTGGCGCCGGGGCAGGAGGCGGCGCCGGGCCAGATCGCGGCGGCGGAGTTGCGCAAGCTCTACCGCTTCAGCCACATCTCGGCCAAGACGGACATCTACGGTCTGATCGCCGACCCCATCGCCCACAGCCTGAGCCCGCACATCCAGAACGCCGCTTTCGAGGCGGCGGGCGTGGACGCGGTCTACGTGCCGTTCAAGGTGGAAGGCTCGCCGGCGGCGTTTCTGCGCGATTTCCGCGCGCTGGGCGTGCGTGGCTATTCCGTCACCATCCCTCACAAGGAAGCGGTCATGCCGGCGATGGACGTTATCGAGCCGCTGGCGGCGCGCATCGGCGCGGTGAACACGATCGTGGACACGGGCGAGCGCTTTCTGGGCAGCAACACCGACTACCGGGGCGCGCTGGACGCGCTGGAGAGCGCGCTGGGCGGGAAGGACACGCTGCGCGGGTGCACGGTGGCCATCCTGGGCGCGGGCGGGGCGGGGCGGGCGCTGGCCCTGGGCGCGCGGGACCGCGGGGCGCGGGTGACCATCCTCAACCGCACGCACGACCGGGGTCTGCGGCTGGCCAACGAAATCGGGTGCGAAGCGCGGCCGCTGGCTGAGTTCGCGGACATGCCTGCTCCGGACGTGTTGATCAACACCACGCGCGCGGGCATGTGGCCCGATGTGGAGGAAACGCCCGTGGCGGCCCAGGCGCTGCAGCCGAAGACCTTTGTGTACGACAGCATCTACAACCCCATCCAGACGCGGCTGCTGCGCGAGGCGGCGGAGCGGGGCTGCCGCACGCTGAGCGGGGTGGACTGGTTCATCGGCCAGGGCGCGGCGCAGTTCGAGCTGTGGACGGGGCAAAGCGCGCCGCGCGAGGTGATGCGGCGGGCCATGCTCGAGGCGCTGGGGGTTCTGTCGTGAGTGGACTGGACCCGACACAATTAGCCGGTGGCGCTCTTTCTGGGGCGTTGGTCGGGTTTCTGATGGGCATGACGGGGATTGGCGGCGGGGTGGCGCTTCAACCCGTGCTCATCCTTCTCCTTGGCGTGGAGCCGATCTCAGCCGTGGGCGCGGCCATGGTGTTCAGCGTGGCAGTGCGGTTCAGCGCCATCCGCCACCACAAGCGGCTGGGCAACATTGACGCGCGCGTGTCGAAATGGGGCGGCGCCGGGACCGCGCCGGGCGTGATCATCGCGGCCGTGACGCTTCTGGCGCTGAACGCGCGCTATCCCGAGGCCACCAACCGCGCGCTTCAGGTGTTCATCGCCGTGGTGATCGGGGCGAGCTTCGTGCTGATGCTGGTCTGCCCCAAACGGCCCCACGAGACGGCAGGCCCAACGCCGCCACCCCACGCGCCGCCTGCGCCGGCCGGCAGGCTTCTCAGCTTCGGTTTTCTCGTGGGCCTGATCATGGGTTCGACGTCCGTGGGGGGCGGGGTGTTCATCGTGCCGGCGCTTATGTCGTGGTTCGGCCTGACGGCGGCGCGGGCCGTTGGGACGAGCATCGCCATCAGCACCATCCCGGCGATCGTGGGGGCCGTCATCTACGCCTCGCGGGGCGCCGTGGCGTGGGTCCAGGTCTTGTTGCTGCTGGCGGGGTCGTTCGCGGGGGTGCCTCTGGGGGCGCGCGCCGCGACGCGCGTGCCCGAGCGCGTGCTGCGGTGGATCATCCTGATCGTGATGGGCGCGTCGGCGCTGCTGCTGATGCGGCCGCGGTGAGGGGCACGGGTGGCGCCGGCTGGAGCGGACGGATCGGGCGGGTCCACGGGATGGCGCGCGCACCGGGCTTGACTTGAGGCCGCCGCAACCGATAATAGGCGTTGGAGATGAGGCATGCGCGCCTTTGGCGCGCCGACTTGGTGTCACATGCCAAAGGGCACGCCGTCATGGTCCGACTCGTCCGCAAGGACGCGCGCGCTCCGAGCGAGGAGCTGGCCGAGCTGAGGATGGGCGACCGCATCGGCCCGTACCTCGTTGTCCGCCTCCTGGCCCACGCCAGCCTGGGCGACACGTACGAGGTGGAGCCTATTGACAGCGACGGCCGCGTGATTGTCAAGCTCCTCGACCCCTCGTACACGTGCGAGCGGGGCTTTGAACAGCGCCTGCAGGCCGTGATCAAGGCCACGTCGGCCCTCAAGCATCCCGGCATCCCAGCCGCGCAGGCCTACGGCGTTATTGACGGCGTGCACTACATCGCCACGGAACGCATCGCGGGGGTGGACCTGGGGCGGCGCGGGCAGGAGGGCCATGCCTTCAACCTGGCCGATTTCGCCGAAGCCACGGAAGGCGCCATCGAGCAGCGGCTGCTGGCGGACCTGCTGGACCAGGTTCTTGACGCGCTGGCCGCGGCCCACGACCGGGGGCTTGTGCACGGCGGGGTGAAAGCGGGGGCCGTGCTGCTGGAGGAACGCCGCGGCCGGGTTTTCGCCTGTTTGTCGGACTTCGGCCTGCTGCGGGCGGCGGGCGAGAACTGGCTGCGCGAGTCGGTGGAGCGGACGATCATGTCCGGGCCGGAGGCGCCCTCGCACGCGGGCGTGGGGCCAGCCGCTCTGGCCCGCATCGAGGCCTACTCGTGCCTGAGCCCTGAGCAGAAAGAGGGAAGCCAGGGCACGGAACGCAGCGATGTGTACTCCGTGGGGCTGATGGCGTTCCGCGTGGCTACAGGCTATCGTGAACTGGGCGATCAACTCCCCAGCGACATGGCCGTGGGCTTGAGCCCGGCGTGGGACAGCTTTATCCGCACGGCGCTTCAGCGCGACCCGGCGCAACGCTTCCGGTCCGCGGGCGAGATGCGCGCGGCGCTTCACGCGGTGCGCCAGCAGATGATCTCTGGCAAGTCCATCCTGCGGCCGAAGACTGTGAGTCAGGCCGAGGAGCTCGTTCCTTTGCCGCCGGTGGACGCTCCTTCGCCCACACGGCGCACGGCCGCGCTGATCATCGTCGGCGTCTGCGTCCTGATCACCATCATCGCGGTGCTGGCCGGCCGCGGCGAACCCAAGTCCACGTTGCCGCGCAACCCCGGTCCCAGACTCGAGGTTCAGGCCGAGCCGGTCCGCGAGCCGTTCCAGGCCGGGAACCAAAACGTCCCGGTGGAAGGCGTGATTACGCCCGTGCTGCCGCCGCCGAAGGCGGAGACGCCGGTCGAGCCCGTGACACCGGGCCCCAAGCCGCAGCCGGCCGCGGCCAAGCCGGGGTCCGAGACAAAGCCACCCGCCCCGGAGCCGGAACCGAAGACCAGGCCATCCGCGACCACGCCCACGCCCGAAGCCAAAGCGCCTGCTCCGGCGCCGGAGCCCAAGCCGCAGCCGGCCGCAGTCAAGCCCGCGCCTGAGCCCAAGGCTCAAGCGCCGTCCGCGGAGCAAGAGGTGAGCGCCGCCCTGGCCGAGGCGAGAGACCTGGAGAGCAAGGACCGTCTTGCCGAGGCGTTGTCTCTTCTCAGCCGCGCTTCCATCCAGCATCCTGACAACGCCCGGCTGAAGGCGGCGCTGGGGGACGTCTCGGCCAAGATGGCGGAAAGGACGGCCGCGGCCGCGCGCGAACGCGCCTGGCAGGACACGCTCCTTTCGGCGCGGTCGGCCGAAGGCATGGGCCATTGGGTGGCGGCGGCCAAGGCATACGAGCGGGCCCTGACGCTCAAGGACGATGCGCAGACGCGGGCCTCTCTTGACCGCGCGCGGCGCATGGCGCTGCTGGCTGAAGCCAAGACGACCGACGACCCGGCGCGGCGGCTGGTTCTTTTGCAGCAAGCCCAGGCGTTGAAGGAAACGCCTGATGTGGCGGCGCTGATCGAGCAGGCGAAGACGGAGAAGGCCGAGATGGACCGGGCCGCGGACACGCGGGTGGATTTCGACGCGTGGATGCGGCGAGGCGCGGAGGCCGAACGGGACGGCCGCTTCGACGACGCGCGCGAGGCGTTTATCAAAGCCAAGTCCGTGGCCTCGCGCATCGGCGAAGCGCAGGCGCAGCAGGCGGACATCGCGTTTGCCCGTTGCGTGCAGACCGCGGCCCGGGCCGCGGAGCAACGCCGCGCCGCGGCCCAGAGCCAGAAGGACGCGCAGACCACGCCGGCGCCACAGGCCAAGCCGCAGCCTGCGCCGCAGCCCACGCCCAAGGCGCAGCCAGCCACGCCGCCTGAGCCGGCGCCATCGCCCAAGCCGGCGCCCGCGGCCACGGAACCTGCGCCAGCTCCGGTCCCCGCGCCAACACCGGCGGCCGGCGCGCCGGCGTCATGGAAGTCGGAGAGCCGGACGGTCCAGGTCCTGACGCCCAAGGGCGTCGAGGAACGCCAGATCGTCTTCTTCTTGAACAAAGCGGGCATGAGGTTCGTTCACATCCCGGCGGGCCAGTTCACCATGGGGGGCAACGGAGCCAACGAAACGCCGCGAGGCATGGTCTCGATCGGCGCGCCGTTCTTCATGTCGGCCACGGAGGTTACGCAGGACCAGTGGAAGAGGATCATGGGCACGGAGCCGTGGAAGGCCAGCGCGTACGCGGGCGGCGACGGCTCGGCGCCGGCGATGCTCATCACCTTTTACGAGGCGGTCCAGTTCTGCGAGCGGCTTTCGCGGGCGGAGGGGCTGGCGTATCGGCTGCCGACGGAGGCGGAGTGGGAATACGCTTGCCGCGCCGGGTCGGACACGGCGTGGTCCTTTGGCGCGGAACCTAGCGCGGCGGCTCAGGCGGCCTGGTTCCGCGACAACGCAGAAAGGGCCGGCCAGGACTTCCCCCACCCGGTGGCCACGGCCAAGCCCAACGCTTGGGGGCTGTATGATATGAGCGGGAACGTGGCGGAGTGGTGCCAGTCGCTGTTCCGGCCGTATCCCTACCAGGCCGGCGACGGCCGCGAGGACTTGGCGCAGGGGGGGCTGCGCGTGCTGCGCGGGGGCTTTTGGGCGAGCGGCGTGGACGCGCTGCGTTCGTCGGCGCGCGCTTGCGCGGACCCGTCGGACAAGCACTTCTACTATGGGTTCCGGGTGGTGTGCATGCCGTGAGGGGGGACGGACAGGCCGGACAGGTCCGACGGGGCGGACACGTCGGGGGAGCCCCAAGAACCCATGGCGGCGCGCCGTCCCAAACGCGGAGGGCGGCGTCCCCAGGGCAAACCCGATCTCCGGCGGCGGGGTTCGGCGGCGCGTGGCCACGGTCCTAGCAACCTGTTGAAAATGTCGCGTCTGTTCCGAGGACACGTTGCGATCCCGCCATTGGCGGGCTGAGGCGCCATGTCCCCGCCGGCGCGGTGTCTTTTTCAACGGGCCGCTAGGCGCTGATGGTGTGCGTCACGGGCCAGTGGGAGCAGGCCTGGCCGCGTACGACGTGGAGCACGCCGCGGCTGTGCTCGGCGACAAGGGCCGCGGTGGTGCAGCGGCTGTCGGACCCGTCCATCTTGTGGCGGCACAAGCCGCCGGGGTAGCCCTCGTGGTCGGCCAGGATCATCATGGCCTTCTGCGAGGTCAGCCGGCCGTGTTCGCTTTGCAGCAGCTCGCGCAGCCTGCGGGAGCGGAACTCCGAGAGCCGCCTCTCCTCAGGATCGGGGTAGACGTCGACGGCGCCGAGGGCGGGCGCTTCGGCATGGTTGGCGTGCGTGACGACGCCGTCGCGCGCCTCCACGACGGTGACGCCGCGCGCGTCCCACTCCACGGCCGCGCTCTTGCCGCTGGCGTCGGAGATTGTCACGTTGCCGTTGTCCTGGACGCCATGCGTCCGGGCGAGATCGATCGCGGCGTCCACGCTGCCGCTGGCAAGCGCCAGGAGGCCGAAGCTCTCCAATGTCAGCAGGCCGGAGGGGGACGGCGGGCAATAGAGGCTGTTGCGGAACAGGCTGAGGCCTGTGGACCAGAGGCCATAACCCAGCAATTCGCCCGGATAGGCCAGAACGAGAATCGTGGGACCGGCCTGGATGCGCATCTTCAGCACGATGTAGAGAAAGGCCGACTCGACCGGTGTGTCCTTGTTCTGGCCCGACAGCGGCGCGCCGTCGAGGGCCAGCGCGCCGGACACGCCGAACGACGTGCAGCCGCCCGTATCGCGCGGCGATGGGGGGGCAGGCCCCAGCCCGGCGGTTTCCGACGCCATGCCCCTCAGCACGTCCACCAGGAACGGCGCGCGGTCCTCGATGAGTCTGATGACCGGCCGGGGCCACTGCGCCAGGTATTGGCGCATGGTCTCCAGGTGAGATCGCCGGCGCGGCATGGCCATCACCGCGGCCGCATACCGCTGACCGCACTCGAAGGCCGTTCCCGCCACATCCACCAGCGGCGCCACGCCCTCGGGAATCTGCCGCGGAATGATGCCGCCGCGCGCTGCATTGTGCGAACCGATCATCCTTGGGCTCCAATAGGAAGACCCGGCCGCGGGCGCGGACCATGGAGCGGTGAGTATACCACGCCGGCCGCGCCGAAAGAACGGCGAGGCGTTGTAATGCGTTAGTCATGAGAGGGATCGAGGGTGTTGGTCTTAATAGGATTGAAGAGAAGGAGATAAGGGTCGAGACCGGGGTTTTCGGCAAGGCAGGCGCCGCGCTTCTTGAGCGAGTGAAAGATGCCCATGAGCGTTTCGCGAGTTCGCGCGGCGGCTTGCCTCAGGGCCGACAGGAGCACCCCATGCGCCACGCCGCTTTGCCGTTCGATCACACCCCCTGGGGAAAGCCATGCAGGTAATGCCGCTCGCACAGATGCGCCACCAAGGCGCTGCTGTGCAGCCCCTTGGGCAAGACGGCCGGCGCGCGCGCGTCCACCCCCGCCGGCATCTCGGGCAGCGTTTGCGTTCCAGAAACAGCACAACATTCTCCACCCGCTGAACGCCCAGGTCCCTGAGCGTCCGGCGCGCCAGCCCCGCGCGGACAAGGTTGACGCCGCCGTCCGGGCACGAGTCCTGGGAGAGCGCGACGCGCTCCGAGCGGTCGGCGGCCTCCTCGGACAGGGCCGCGCGGCCGTGGCCGGCGTGGCCGGGCTTCTGGCCTCCGCGCCACGCCTGGCGCTCCTCGATCGTGTTGGGCTTGATGGGAATCTTCGACGACGGCGTCGAGGCGCCGAAGGGGCCCTTCGCGCGCTGAACGCTCCCGGCCGCGCCACCGGCTCCAGCGACCCTGCGGAGTCTTCTTTCCCTCGTAACCAACGGATTGCGCCTCGCTGTCCTGCCGATTTGACGGCTTGGCCGGGGACAGATAGAATCTGCCCACGTCCGCGTTCGCCGGACACCGATCCGCCGCCGTCCCCAAACCAAAGGAGAGGCCCTTCCATGGCGCAGGATTTCAAGAAAGCCTATCGAACCATCATGGACGACCACTTCCCTCCTGAGATGCGCATCTCCTTTGGCGAGACGACGCTGGTGTATCGCAAGCGGACGTGGAAGATGGCGGATGAAAAGACGGGGGAGATGATCGAGAAGGGGCTGCGCTATGGGGAGAACCCGGGGCAGGAGGCGGCGCTGTATGAGCTGGTGAACGGGAACCTGTCGCTGGGCGGGTGTGAGTTCATCGAGCCGGGGCGCGGGCTGGTGAGCGCGATCTCGGACGAGGACATGCTGCAGTTCGGCAAGCACCCGGGCAAGACGAACTTGACGGACGTGGATAACGCGCTGAATATCCTGCGCTACATTCCCGAAACGCCGGCCGCGGTGATCATGAAGCACAACAACCCTTCGGGCGCGGCTCGGGCGGCCACGCTGGCCGACGCCTACAGCCGCGCCTACTGGGCCGACGCGCTGGCCGCGTTCGGCGGCGCCGTGGTGGTGAACCGGGCCATGGACAAGGCCACGGCCGAGCAGATCGCGCAGAGTTATGTGGAGGTGGTGGCGGCGCCGGATTACGAGGCGGGGACGGTGGAGATTCTGGCGGGCCGCAAGAACCTGCGCATCCTGCGCGTGCCGAACATGGACCGGCTGGCCAGCTTGGCGACGGCGCGGTTCGTGGATTTCAAGAGCCTGATCGACGGCGGGATCATTGTGCAGCAGTCGCCGCTGAACGCCATCCGCGCGTTCAAGGACTTTCTGCCGGCGACAGCGAAGAAGGGCGGCAAGGAGATCCGGGCCGAGCGGCAGCCGACGCAGCAGGAAATGGAAGACCTGCTGTTCGGGTGGCAGGTGGAGCAGGCGGTGTCGAGCAACTCGGTGTTGTATGTGAAGGACAACTGCACGGTGGCGATCGGCGCGGGGCAGCAGGACCGGGTGGGCGTGGCGAAGATCGCGGTGTTCAAAGCCTATAGCAAGTACGCGGACGGCGTGTGCCGCAAAGAACACGGCATGTCCTACGACGAGTTGTGCCTGGCCATCGAGCGCGGGGAGCGGCCGGCGGCGCAACGGCAGGCGATTGACGAGGCGACGCGCCAGGCGCACGGGGGTCTGACGGGGTCGGTGATGGTGTCGGACGCGTTCTTCCCGTCGCGCGACGGGGTGGACGTGGGGATCCGCGAGGGGGTGACGGCGATTGTGCAGCCGGGCGGGTCGCTGGCGGACGCGGAGGTGATTGAGGCGTGCAACGCGGCCGGGGTGGCGATGGTGTTCACGGGCCAGCGGGCGTTCAAGCATTAGAGAGAGCCGGAGGGCTGGCCATGCCCAGCCGGCGGACAGCGGAACAGATTTCGGAAGTGATGCGTCGGGTGCGGGGGGCGGACACCGCGCCGGAGATCGTGTTCCGCAAGGCGCTGCACGCCCTGGGGCTGCGGTTCCGCAAGTGCGCGGCTGAGCTGCCGGGCAAGCCGGACCTTGCGCTGGCGTCGCGGCGGCTGGCGATCTTCATTGACGGGGACCTGTGGCACGGGGCGCAATGGCGCCGGCGGGGGCTGGCGTGTCTGGAGGAGCAGTTCCCGGCGACGGCGTCGCGAGAGTACTGGCTGGGCAAGATTCGGCGCAACGGGCTGCGCGACTGCCAGGCCACGGCGGAGCTGCTGGCCCAGGGTTGGACGGTGTTGCGGTTCTGGGAGAGCGACGTGCGGCGGGACGTGGAGGCGTGCGCCCGGCTGGCGGCGAGGGCGTGCCCGGCGGAGACGACGCCGCTGGCCTTGCTGCCGCGTCTGACGCTGCGCGACCTTTCGACGCCGGCCATCTTGACGGAGCAGGACGCGCCCAAGGGGTGGACGCTGTGGGCTGGGGACCCGGGCGAGACGACGGGCGCGCTGGTCAGTCTGCCGCCGGCGCCGGGGACGCTGCCGGCGTTTGCGGCGGCGGTGAGGGCGTTGCCGAAGCCGGGGCCCCCCCTGCTTCTGGCGCGGGCGCCCATGAACTCCGCGTCGGCCCGGCAAGGGGGACATCTGCTGGCTGTGCTGAAGCGGCTGCACGCGATGGGCTACGCCGTGGACGCGGTGGCGCTGGGCAAGATGTGGGTGGTGGCGCGGCGCAGGGACGTGTTCGCGGCGACGCCGTTGGACGTGGATGAGACCGGCGCGGCTGGGGGGCCGCGGCCAGCCGCGCTGGCGCGTTTCATCCGGCGGCATCCTGCCGTGGGCTGGCGCTTGCGGCGGCTGCCGGGGGCGCCGAAGCTGGAGACGTTTGGCGAGGCGCTGGGGTGGCTGGCGACGTACTACCTGGACCCGTGCGCGCAGGAGGCGATGCGAGGCGTGGCGCTGAAGGCGTAGGGAGCGGGGGCCGGGGCGGATGGGAATGATGGGAGTTGTGAACGGCGCCGGGCAAGGGCTGCGTCAGCCGCCTTGGCCGGGGGTGCGCTTGACGAGTTCGCCGTAGACCTTGCCCACGAAGGTGTCGCTTTCGAGACGCAGGGGGATGCGCAACGGGGAGGCGCTGACCCAGAGCGTGGCTTTCTTGACCTTGTCGGGCTTCTGGCGCTGTTCCGCGGTGCGGTCTATGTCCTCGAATTTGACTTCGCAGCGCAGCGCCTCGAAGGTCCCAGCCTTGACCGTGATTCTTTCACGCGCTTGGGCGGACACGATGATGCGGAAGCTGTTCTTGCCGTCGAAGAAGACGGCGCGGAGGTCGCCCTTGTCCTGCGCGGCGCCGGCGAGGCGCAGATAGGGGCCGACGGAGGCGGCGTCGAGCCGTCCGTGGCAGGGCCGGCGGTCGGTGGTTTCGCGGTCCGGGAAATCGGGGGGTTTGTGGTAGCGGATGCGCCAGCGCACGCCAGACCTGCCGTCCGGGGCGAAGGTGATGATCTGCTTGGTGTGGGAGCCGCCTTCGCGCTGTTCCAGGGTCTGGCGCAGGACGAGGCCTGTTTCCCGGTCCACGACCGACTCGACGGTGTCGCGCATGGGCCAGAGGGCCTGGACGAGGCCCAGGGTGGCGGCCTGGCCCTGGATGAGGAGAACGGGGCGCCCCTGCTCTTCGTCCTGGCGTATCGTGGCCGAGCCGGTAGCCGCGACGACGCGCGCGGCGGCGAGGGGGGACTGCCAGCCGAACTCGAATTCGCAGACCTCGCCAAGGAATCGGTCGAGGCCGGTGAGGCGCTCGGCTCCTTGGAGTTTGGGGGTGGCGGCGCGGGTGGCGGCGCGGGGGGAGGGCGCGGGGCGCGGGGCCGGGGGCGTCTTGGCGGAGGCCGGAGGCGGGTCGGGGGCTGGCCGCCATGCGGCGAGGGCCAGGGCCGCGGTGATGGCCAGCATCAGCGCGTGTTCCAGGACCTGGGGTCTCTGCCGATCCGCCGCCAAACCTGGTCCTCCTTGGCCATGGCGTCCTTGGCGCGCCCGCTTCCCGGCCAGCCGAACCATCCGCAGACGCGGGCCCCCCGACGGATTCCTTGACGCCGTTTGCAAGTTATGATACAAAGATGAGCTGTTGGACTCAAACGGCGGCGTAGCCAAGTGGACCAAGGCGACGGTTTGCAAAACCGTTATCCCCCGGTTCGAATCCGGGCGCCGCCTCCAAGAATCTGACAGCGCCAGAACGCGAGGGACGCCTCCTGGGTTCTGGCGCTGCTTTTTTGGGGCGGGCTTGGCGGGGCGCTGGGGACCGGACGGGTCTGGCGGGGCGACGGGAGCAGCGGCTCTGCCTCCTTCTTCCTCCCGATGCTTGACGCCTCCGCGCCTCTAAATGTATATTTCATGTATGCACTGTAACGGAGCGAGAGGATAGAGCATGAAGGCTTCGGTTCTGGACCTTCGATACCGGATGCGTGAGGTGCTGGCGGCGCTTGAACGCCGGGAACGCGTTAGTCTGCAGCATCGAGGCAAGCTGAAAGGAACCATCATCCCGGCAAACGCCGCGTCGGACGTTCACGTGACGGACCACCCCCTTTTCGGCATCACGAAGGACGAGACGGAAACCGTGGGCCAGCAGATGGAGCGGCTCAGGAAGCGGCGGTACGATGATCTTTGACACGGACGTGCTGATCTGGATCGAGCGAGGCAACCGGCGGGCCGCGCGGGTGGTCGAGAGCGCGCCCAAGCGGTTCCTCTCCATTTTCTCCCGCATGGAGCTGATGCAGGGCGCCCGCAACCGGCGGCACCAGGACGCGATCAGGGACTTCCTGGCGCGCTTCGATTTCATTCTGCTTCCGCTAACGGAGAATATCGGCCACAGGGCGCTGATCTATGTTGAGCAGTACGGCCTGACGCACGGGCTGACGGCCACGGACGCGGTCATCGCGGCCACGGCGGCGGAGAACGACCTGACGCTGGTTTCCTCGAACGCCAAGCACTACCGCCTGATCAAGGACTTGCGCTTCAAAGCGTTCGCGCCGTGACGGCGGAGACAACGGCTGTCCCGCCGGTCTTTGACGCTTTGCCCCCTTCCGCTGGTATAATCACCGCGTTGGTTGGGCTGCCGGGCCGGATTGAACAAGGAAAGACGCCATGCAATTCAGCGTTGTGGAACAAACGGAGCACTGGATCCTGATGGCTCTCGAGGGCCGCATGGACGCTTCGGGCGTGAATGAGATCGAGGCCGGATTCCTGGCCCAGGCGGGAGCCACGGGCAAGCCTGTGCTGCTGGACATGGCGAAGGTGGCGTTTGTGGCGTCTCTGGGCATGAGGTTGTTGCTGGGCGCGGCCAAGACGCTGAAGCGATCGGGCGGGCGTCTGGTGCTTGTGAGCCCGCAGCCGCTGGTCCAGAGCGCTCTCCTGGCCGCCGGGCTCGACCAGGTGATCCCCATCGCCGCGAGCAAGGATGAGGCTGCCAAGGCTGTCGGGCGCTAGGAACTTCCGCGGCGTCGTGAGGCGGCCTGGCCACAGACCATGGACGAAGGTGTGACACGCCTGTTCCGGCGGGCCTCGGTGGGGCCCCGGCGCGCGGTTCGCCGCTACTTCGGCTACCGCGTTGTGTATGCGTGGCAGTTGCCCGCCATCATGCGCAAGCACATCTACACGGGGGCGATGGGCAACATCTACTCTCGCCTGCTCTCGGGGGTGTTTTTCGTCTACTTCGGCAACCGCGTGGGGCTGACGCCGTTCGACTGGGGGCTGATGGGCGGGTTGACATCGTTCCTGATCGTGGCGCAGGTGTTTTCGGCGCTGCTGACTGAGGTGAGCGGGCGGCGCAAGCTGGTGTGGTTCGCGACGGCGTTTTCGGAGCGGGCGCTGAGGCTGGCGGGCATTCTGGCGGCGTTCTGGCTCTGGTCAAGCGGGAGGGGTGGGGCGGCGTTTGCGCTGATCGCGTCGGTGTGCGCGGCGAACCTGCTGGGGGCGATGGCGTCGCCGCCGTGGCTGTCGTGGCTGGCGGACATCATTCCGGCCAAAAGCCACGGCCAATTCTGGGGCCGGCGGGCGGCGTGGGTGAGTCTGTCCGTGATCGTGGTGATGACGCCGATCGGATTTTTGATGGACCAGGCGGACGACACGGGCAAGATGACCATTGCTCTGTGGACGTTCGTGGCGGGCGGGTTGACCGGTCTGCTGGACATCGTGATCCACGGGACGATTCCCGAGCCGCGCGTGCGGAGCATCGGCGGAGGCGACGCGTTCCGGCGGCTGTTTGCGCCCTTGCGCGACCGGGGTTTCCGGCCGTGGCTGGTGTTCAACTTCTGCTGGACGGCGTCCATGTCGCTGGGCGGGTCGTTGTCGCTGGTCTTTCTGATCGAGGACCTGAAGATCAAGCAGAATATGCTGGCAGGGGCGATGTGCGTGACCGGTTGCTCGCTGTTGGGGGGCATGGTGACGTCGCGGTGGTCTGGGCGGATGGTGGACCGGCTGGGGGTGCGGCGGATGCTGCGGTGGGGGCATCTGGG
>CAYYEE010000003.1:0-33362 GCA_964470775.1 uncultured Planctomycetota bacterium
TCCACGGCTTCGACAATGTCGGCGCGGACGACGTTGACGCCGAGCCGGGGGAGGTCTTCGTCAAGCGCCACCATCTCGGCCTTTTCGGCTGCGTAGGGCGCCAAGATCGCGTCGGGCGGGCGCTTGTCGTTGACGATGACGTGGTCCAGGACGCCTTCGCCCAGATAGCGCTGCACGGCGCGCACGTGGGCCGAGGCGTTGAAGCCGTCGGTTTGGCCGGGCTGGGTCATGATGTTGCAGACGTAGATGACGCGGGCGTTGGACTGGCGGATGGCGCGGCTGATGCCGGGCACGAGCAGGTTGGTGATGACGCTGGTGAAGAGGCTGCCCGGGCCGATGACGATGATGCCGGCGCGGTTGATCTCCTCCAGCGCGTCTTCGGAGGGCTGGACGTCGGCCGGCTCCAGGAAGACCTCGGCGATGGGGGGCTTGTTCAGGCCGCGCACGTTGAACTCCTCGCGCACCACGGCGCCGTCGGCCAGGCGGGCGCAGATGTGGGTGGGCGTGAGCGTGGCGGGCAGGACTTTGCCCTCGACCGCCAGGATCTGGCTGGCCGCATGGAGCGCGCTCTCGAACCCGCCGGTCATGCGCTCCAGGGCGGCGATGAACAAGTTGCCGAAGCTCATGCCTTTGAGCACGCCGTCGCTTTCGCCAAAGCGGAACTGGAACAGGTCGTAGAGCAGGCGCTCGGCCTTGGGTCCGCCGGCCATGGCGACAAGGCAGTTGCGCGCGTCGCCGGGAGGCATGACGCCCAGGTCGCGGCGCAATACGCCGGACGAGCGGCCGCTGTCCGTGGTGGTGACAATGGCGGTGAGGTTGCGCGTGTGCTGCTTCAAGCCTTCGATGACGATGGGCAGGCCGGTGCCGCCGCCAATGGCCAGCACGCGCGTGGACGACAGCCGGCGCCGGCGCGTGAACGCGGCCAGCGCCTCGGGCAACTGCGCGATGCGCGTGATCTTGTAGTCGGGCTCTTCCATGTCCGTCTTGGGCAGCAGCGATTTGAACCGGCCGTGGATCATCTGCACGCTGACCATCTTGAGGTGGTTGGCCACGCGGATTTCGGAGAACACGCGGTCGCCCACGGCCGCGCACTCCTGCGGTTCGAGGCCGTGGCGGGTGATGATCTCCATGTAGCACTCTTCGCGGGCCGCGCCCAGCTCGCGGTCCAGGATGATGATTTCATCGAACAAGCCGCGGATGCCGAGGAGGTCGATCTTCTTTTCCTGGCGCTTGTGCACGCCCATGGTGACGAGGAACAGCAGGTACCCCTGGCCCCGCAAGGCGGTGAGGGTGGGGATGACGTCAGGGAAGGGCTTGATGTCCTCGACTACGCCGCTGTTATAGGCTTCGAGGGCGGTCTGGACAAACTCCGGCCCCAGGCCGTGCTTTTCGGCGATGCGGTCAAAGACGTGGCACCGGGGGCCGTAGCGCTGCACCAGCTCGGTCTGGATGTCATAGGCCTGCTGCTCCGTCATGGGCAGCCCGGCGCCCACCATGGCGCGCGCGGCCCGGCGGCGGGCGCTTTCGGTCAGCGATCCGGTGCAATCGAACAGGGTATCGTCGAGGTCGAAGATGATGGCTTTGATTCTGGGCATGGGATATGAGGGGGTTCTGGGGCTTGGGGTTCTGGGGCTTGGGAACGGCAACTTCGGATTGGGGGGCATAACGGCGCCTCAACGCCGGGGCCGTCTTGCGGTCCCTCCCGTCCTTGGGGACTCTCCGTGAGGAACGCGGGTCAGCCTTTGCCGCGCCTGGTTATTCGAACTGGAAGCTGATGTGGACGGGCTTGCCGTCGTAAGGGCTGCGGATGGCGTGCGTCTTGCCCGGCTCGGAAAGGCGGTAGACGACCTTGCTCTTGCCCGCCGGATCCGAGATCGTGACCAGGATGGACTTGCGGCGCGGCTTGCTCCAACCGCGGTAAACCTCGTCCACCATCATGACGTAGAGGTTGCCGGCCCGGCGGATGCGGCCGTAGATGAGCAGTTTGTCATTGCGCAGGGCCTTTTCGACCGCTTCCACGGATTCCTTGTCCGTCTTGGGGACCAGGCACAGCAGGCCGGAGCCCGTGCCCATCATGGTGTAGAAGGCCTCGTGCGTGTTGAGGTTGACGCCGCCGCGGATGACTTCGGGCGGGAGACGCGTGGGGCGGACGTCGTAATAGTCCTTCAGAGCGATGGGCTGGTTCAGAACCTTCTGACGGGACTGGAAGTCGGAAAGGCTGGCGCCGTCGTAATTCGTGTATTCCACAGGCGCCGTGGCATCGTCGGCGCCGCTGCTCTGGGCTTGGGATGGGTGGGAGGCGATGATGGCGGCGAGCATGGCCGCGGCGAGAACGGCGGCGATCCAGAGGTGTCGCATGGTTCCTTCTCCCAACGGGTTGCGCGCGTGCGCGTCAGATGGCGCGGATCAAGCCGAATCTATGTTAGCCCAACGGGACGAGCGAGGTCAAATGGCGCCAGTCGAGGAGCGGGCTTGCGTTGTGGGCGCCTGGACGCCGCCGCGCCAGGCGGAGCCGCGGTCCCGGTTCAGCCTGATCCGCGGGGAGGGGCGATTGGTGGAGAGGACCGTTATTGTCCTGGGGTCACTGGGCGTTTGCCAGAGATTCGGCGTTTGCGGGCGTTGCGCGGCTGGTTGGACCGATGTGGTAGAATGCGCGGTCACGGATTCCCGGCCGCGGGTGGCTGGGGTTTGGTTTCAAGGAAGGTGCGAGTATGCGTTATGTGTGGCCGGTGGCTCTCTTGATCATCTCGAATCTGTTTATGACGACGGCGTGGTATGGGCATCTGAAGCCGGAGTTCAAGGCGAAGCCGCTTGCTCTGGTGGTGGTGGTGAGCTGGCTGATCGCGTTTGTCGAGTACTGCTTCCAGGTGCCGGCCAACCGGCTGGGCAACGCCGTCTATTCCGTGGCGGAGCTCAAGACCATCCAGGAGATCATCACGCTCGTGGTCTTCGTGGGGTTCAGCGCTTTGTACCTGGGGGAGTCGGTCAAGTGGAACCAACTCGTTGGCTTCGCCTTCCTTGTGCCCGCGGCGGCGTTTGTGTTCTGGAAGTAGATCGGCAGGGACGGCAAGCGGCCCGGCCCGGACGATGGGAGAGACGGCGCAGGCGGACGCGGACGCGGGCGCGCCAAGGCGTTTGACGGGGCGGGGGGGCGCTGATAGGATGGGCGCGGACACGGAGACAGCGCTCTGTTGGAGGGGACACCATGAGCCGGCGCCGCGAGGAGATGCAGACGCAGAAGGCGTTGGAGCACGCGCGGGCGGGGGAGCCCGTGGAGCGCGTGGCGGTGGCGCACGGGACGGTGAAGATGAACCCGCGGACGCTGGAGCGGGTGATGGCCAAGACCATGCCCAAGGGGAACGTGATTGAGCTGGCCAAGGCGGCGGGGCTGGTGGCGGCGCGCAAGGCGGGGGACTTCGTGGCGGGGCTGGGCGCGCGGCACGTGACGCACGTGGCGGTGAACGTGGCGCCGGGGGGCAAGGACCGGCTGGCCATCGTGGCGGAGGTGAAGGCGCTCTCGGCGGAGGCGTGCGACACGGAGGCGCTGGCGGCGGTGAGCGCGGCGGCGTTGACGGTGTTCTCCCTGTGCCGGGACGCCGACCCGGCGTTGATTATCACGGACCTGCGGCCCGAGGGCCCGGCAGTCGCTTGAGGCCGGCGGGCGAGGCGGCTAGGGCGCAAAGGGCACGGATATGCCGGGCGAAAAGTCGCGGCTGGCGTTCGAGGCGGCGAAGCGGGCGATGCCGGGCGGGGTGAACAGTCCGGTGAGGGCGTTTGGCGCGGTGGGCGGGACGCCGGTGTTCTTCCAGAGCGGCGCGGGCGCGATGCTGCGCGACGTGGACGGGAAGGAGTATGTGGACTTCGTGGGGTCGTGGGGTCCGCTGATCCTGGGCCACGCGGCGCCGGCGGTGGTGGAGGCGGTTTGCGAGGCTGCGCGGCGGGGCATGACGTTCGGGGCGCCCACGGAGCAGGAAACGCGGCTGGTGGAGATGCTGAAGGAGGCGATGCCGGCGATTGAGAAGGCGCGGCTGGTGAGCAGCGGCACGGAGGCGGTGATGAGCGCGCTGCGGCTGGCGCGGGGGGTGACGGGGCGGGATTTGATCGTGAAGTGCGACGGGTGCTATCACGGGCACGTGGATGGGTTGCTGGCGCACGCGGGGAGCGGGCTGGCGACGTTTGGCCGTTCGTCGAGTCCGGGCTCGCCGGAGGCGCTGGCGGCGCTGACGGGGGTGGTTCCCTTCAACGACGTGGCGTCGCTGAAGACGTTCTTTGACGAGCACGGCCGCGATGTGGCGGCGCTGATTCTGGAGCCGGTGGCGGGCAACATGGGCGTGGCGCCGCCGGACGAGGATTTCCTGGCCGCGGCGCGCCGGCTGACGCGGGAGAACGGGGCGCTGCTGATCGTGGACGAGGTGATTACGGGGTTCCGCGTGGCGTGGGGCGGGGCGCAGGCGCGCTATGGGCTGGAGCCGGACCTGGTGACGCTGGGCAAGATCGTGGGCGGGGGGCTGCCGATCGGCGTGTACGGCGGGCTGGCGCGGCACATGGATCACATGGCGCCGGAGGGGCCGGTGTATCAGGCGGGGACGCTGTCGGGCAATCCGCTGGCCACGGCGGCGGGGATCGCGACGCTCGAGGCGCTGCGGGCGCCAGGAACCTATGAGCGGTTGGAGAGCCTGGGCCAGGCGCTGGAGAAGGCGCTGCTGGACGCGGCCAAGGGGGCGGGCGTGGCGTTGCGGGTGAACCGGGTGGGGTCGATGCTGACGCCGTTCTTTACGGACCGGGAGGTGACGGACTTCGCCACGGCGCGCGCGGCGAGCGTGAAGCGCTACGCGGCGTTCTTCCACGGTCTGCTCAAGCGGGGCGTGTACGCGCCGCCGTCGCAGTTCGAGGCGTGGTTCGTGTCCTTGGCGCATACGCCGGCGCACATCGAGGCGGCGGGGCGGGCCGCGGCGGAGGCGATGAAGGAGGTCGGCGAGTAGGGGCAAGGGGCAGCGCGCGGGAGGGACCGAAGCGGCGGAAGAACGACGGGGCTTTGGGGACGGGGCGGGGCCGGCGGGCTTGCCCTGCCGGCTTGCGGGGTCCACAATGGCCGCGTCTGCTTTGGAACTTCCTTTCTTCTCATGGAGGCTTGCCGTGAACGCGCGCGTGACAGTGAATGACGTGGCTTGGGGCAGGGCGCTGGATGCGTTGAAGCCGGCGCCGGCGCAGTTGGAGCATGGGCTGGAGCTGCACCGCGAGTCAATTGTGTTCGACGCGTTTGGCTTTGCGCCGTATACCTATACGCGGCGGATGGTAGAGGAGGCGAACCGGTTGATTGACGCGGGCGCGCCGGCGGAAGTGATTCAGGAGCAGATGCAGGAGAGGCGCTTTTGCGACGCGGCGGCGGATGAAGAGGGGCGGGCGCAGTATCAGGCGTCGTGGGAGCGCTCGGGCGTGACGGCGACGATGCAGACGTGCGGGGGCCAGGCGCCGGTGGCCAAGGCCATGCGCCATTTGTCTCGGTTCTTCATGATCTGGGACGCCATGCCGGATTTCGTGCGCAAAGGCACGACGTCCCAGGATGTGCGCGAGGCCAAGGCCGCGGGACGGCGGTGTCAGTTCATCAGCATGAACGGGCTGCCGGGGCTGCACGAGCTGGCGCCTGACGACGCGCTGAACATGGTGGATGTGATGCATCACCTGGGCATGCGGATGATGCACTTGACGTACAACGTCCGCAACGTGATCGGGGACGGGTGTATCGAGCGGGCGAACGCGGGGTTGAGCGAGTTCGGGCGCGAGGTGATCGAACGGATGAACGATGCAGGCGTGATGGTGGACACGGCGCACACGGGGCGGCAGACGTCGATTGAGGCGGCGAGGGCGTCGCGCGCGCCGGTCGTGGCCAGCCACACCGTGTGCGACGCGCTGTTCCACCACGACCGCGCCAAGGACGACGAGCAGATGAAGATCATCGTGGACTCGGGCGGGTTCGTGGGCATGGCGGCCGTGCCGACGTTTTTGGCCGAGGCGGGCAAGCTGCCGCATCTGCTGGATCACATTGACCACGCGGTGAAGGTGATCGGCGCGGAGAACGTGGCGATCGGCACGGACGCGTGGAGCTATCCGGACGAGCCGGAGGGGATCAAGCTGAAGCCGATGCCGCCGAACGCGCGGAAGAACCGAATGTGGCGTCCAGAGCACCGGGTGTATGTGGAGGGGGTGAGCGAGGATATTCAGACTGGGACGCTGCGGTGGACGAACTGGCCGCTGTACACGGTGGGGCTTGTGCAGCGTGGCTACAGCGACGAGCAGATCCGCGGCATCATCGGCGGGAACGTGATGCGCGTGTTGGACGCGGTGGCCAAGGCGGCGAAGAGGTGAACGTTCGGCAGGGGCGCTTGCGCGCCCCTGCCGCGGGCGCAGCCGCGGGGGGGGGGGAGGTCGGCTGCGCCACAGAGGTCAGGCGTCTGTTGAGGGTTCTATTCCGGGGATGCGCGGCGGCTCCGTCCGGGGCGGGCTGCCGCTGCATGTTCCTGTCGTGAGCGGGACGGCGAGGACGCGCGCGGCGCTGGGGGCGAGGCTGGCGCGCGGGGTGGCGGCGGCGATGGCTCGGTGAGCCCAGATCAAGCCGATGACGCCGGCGGCGAGGTCGGCGGCGAGACGTCCGAAGAAGACGCCGTTGACGCCGCCGAGCCGTCCGCCGAGCCAGGAGAGGGGGATGAGCAGGGCGACGATGCGCGTGGCGTTGAGGTACATGGCGGCGGCGGGCTTGTGGAGGCCGGTGAGGAAAAAGCCGCAGTAGCGGTGGACCTCCATCATGCCGAAGCCGAAGGCGGTGATGCGGATGCTGGCGATGAGGACGCGGGTGACTTTGGGGTCGTCGCTGAAGGCGGCGGCGAGCCAGGGGGCGCAAAGGAAGAAGGCGGCGGCGATGAAGGCGCCGTAGAGGATGGCGAAGGTGTTGGAGACTTTGTGGGCTTCGCGGACGCGGTCGAGGCGCTGGGCGCCGAAGTTCTGGCTGATGAAGGGGGTGAGGGAGATGCCCAGGGCCATGGGGATGACGAAGGCGAACATCTCGATGCGTCCGCCGGCGCCGCTGGCGGCCACGGCTTCCTGTCCATAGCCGCTGAGGATTTTGGTGATAACGGCGGCGGCGGCGGGCATGAGAATCATGCTGATGATGCTGGGCACGGCGAAGCTGGTGATTCTGCGGGCGGAGGCGAGGAAGGAGTCCATGTCCCAGCCGTGGAAGGCGAGGAGGCGGTGCTTCTTGACGAGCAGGGAGATGAGCCAGGCGGTGGAGATGGCTTGGGAGATGACGGTGGCGAGGGCGGCGCCGCTCATGCCCAAGGCAGGGCAGCCGAGCCAGCCGAAGATCATGATGGGGTCGAGGATGACGTTGGCGGCCGTGCCGGCGATCATGAAGAGGCTGGCGGTTTTGGAGTCGCCGGCGGAGATAAGGATGCCGTTGCCGAGCATGGGGAGGGACATGGTGATGGCGCCGAAGTACCAGACGCTCATGTAGTCGTGGATGAGGGGCAGGGTCTGGCTGGTGGCGCCGAGGAGGCGGAAGCCGGGGGCGATGGCGAAGTAGCCCGCGATGGACATGAGGATGGTGACGGCGACGGTGAGGAGGAGGCCGTGGGTGACGAAGGCGGCGGCCTGGTCGTGGTCGCGGCGGCCGAGGGCGTGGGAGGCGAGGGCGGTGACGCCGGCGCCGATGCCGCGCGCGACGCAGGTGACGAGCATGACGACGGGGAAGGTGAAGCCCATGGCCGCGAGGGGCAAGGTGCCCAGGCGCGAGACGAACCATGTGTCGGTGAAGTGATAGGCGACCATGGCGAAGGTGCCTGCGAGCATGGGGAAGGCCATGGTGAAGAGGGCGCGCGGCACGCTGCCCTGGGTGAGAGCTGGCATGTGGTTCGTTCGCTTTCCTGGCTGCCAGCCCGTTGAAAACCCGGCGTCTATTCCGGGGATGCGTTGCGATCCCGCCTTTGGAGGGCTGGCGCAACATGTCCCCGCCGGCGCAGAGTCTTTTTCAACGGGCGGCTACGGGTTGGGGCGTCTCTGACCACCCTCCGCCCAGGGCTTTGTAGAGGGCGACGAGGTTGGTGGAAATGTTCTTGGTGTTCTGGACAAGGGCTTGTTCGGCGGAGAAGAGAGAGCGTTGGGAGACGAGGACGTTGAGGAAGTCGGTCTGGCCCTGGCTGTAGAGCTGGGTGGCGAGGTCGAGGGATTTCTGGCTGGCGGCGGCGGCTTCGATCAGGGCTTTGCGGCGCTCTTGTTCTTTGGAGGATGCGATGAGGGCGTTCTCGACTTCCTGGAGGGCGTTGAGCACGGTTTGCTGGTAGGAGATGAAGGACTGTTCCTGCAGGGCTTTCTGGACTTCGATGTTGGAGAGGATGCGGCCGGACTGGAAGATGGGCCAGCTTATGGAGGGGCCGATGGACCAGGAGCGGCTGCTTTCGCGGAAGAGGGAGTGGGTATCATCGGACTGCCATCCGAGGGCGCCGGAGAGGGTGAGCTTGGGGAAGAGGTCGGCGGTGGCGACGCCGATCTGGGCGGTGGCGGCGTGGAGGCTGGCTTCGGCGGAGCGGATGTCGGGGCGGCGGCGGAGCAGGTCGCTGGGCAGGCCGGCGGGGACGCCGGGCGGGGCGGAGGGGATGTCGGCGGCGGCGGAGAGCTCTTCGAGCAGGGCGGCGGGGGGCTGGCCGAGCAGGACGCTGATGGCGTAGACGGACTGGCGGGCGGCGGATTCGATCTGGGGGATTTCGGCCAAGGTGGCGGCGACCTGGGCGGTGGCGTCGGCGACGTCGAGTCCGCTGACAAAGCCGCTTTCGAAGCGCTGGCGGGTGAGTTCGAGGGTGCGCTGCTGAGTTTTCAGGTTGCGCTGGGCGATGGCGAGCTGCTGCTGGGAGGCGCGGAGCTCGACGTAGTTGCGGGCGACCTCGGCGGCAAGGGTGACGAGGGCGTCGCGCTGGTTTTCGACGGCGGCGGTGATTTCGGCGTCGGCGGCTTCGACGGAGCGGCGGGTGGCGCCGAAGAGGTCGAGTTCCCAGGCGGCGTCGAAGCCGGCCTGGTAGGTGTTGGCGCTGGAGGCGGTTCCGTTCTGGTTTCGGCTGTAGGCGGCCGAGGCGTTGAGGCCGGGTCCAAAGGCGGAGGCGGCGACGCCTCGGGCGGCGCGGGCCTGGCGGACGCGGGAGGCGGCGAGCTTGACGTCGAGGTTGGACTGGACGGCGCGCTCGACAAGGGAGGTGAGGACGGGATCGCCGAAGGCGGTCCACCACTGGGCGAGACTGGCGGGGGTGGGCGATTCGGGCCCGGCGGCTTGGGTGGCCCAGGCTTTGGGGGTCGGGGTCTGGGGGGGCTTGTAGTCTGGGCCGACGGCGCAGCCCGCGAGGAGGACGGCGCAGGCCAGGGCGGCGAGGAGGCGGGGGATGGGTTTATGTTGGCGGTTCACGGGGGTCTGCCTTATCTGTTCTGAGTCCGTTCCGGGGACACGTTGCGGTCCCGCCAGAGGCGGGCTTTCGCAACATGTCCCCGGGGCTGGTCTTTTTGTGATTACTCATAGCGGAGGGCTTCGATGGGGTCGAGGCGGGAAGCTTTCCATGCGGGGTAATAGCCGAAGAGGACGCCGACGGCGCCGGAGACGAGGACGGCGACGCTGATGGCGGTGGGCGACGTCTGGACCGGCCAGTGGAGGAGGGCGCGGACTAGAAGGGAGCCGCCGTGGCCGAGGAGGATGCCCAGAGCGCCGCCCACCAGACAGAGAGCGACGGATTCGACGAGGAACTGGCGCAGGATGTCGCGGGCGCGCGCGCCGACGGCCATGCGCAGGCCGATTTCGCGGGTGCGCTCGGTGACGGAGACGAGCATGATGTTCATGATGCCGACGCCGCCGACGACAAGGGAGATGGCGCCGACGCAGAGGAGGAGGTTGGACATGAGGTTGGTGGTGGAGGAGAGGACGTTGGTCATTTCGGTCATGTCGCGGATGTCGAAGTCGTTGTCCTTGCCTTCGGGGATGCGGTGGCGTTCGCGGAGGACGGCGGTGATTTCCTTGATGGCGGATTGGATCTGTCCGGCGCTGCGCGCGGAGACCAGGATCTGGTCCACGTTGGCGAAGCGGACGAGCATGGGGTTGTTGGCGGCGTAGTTGGAGGCGGCGCTGGGGTAGAGGGAGGGGGGATCGTGGTAGAGGTCGCTGCGGGCGGTGGTGGAGCTGCGGGAGGAGGTGGTGCTTTGAGAGCCGAGGGAGAGGGTTCCCCCGGCGACCTTGTATTTGATGGCGCTCCAGGGCGCGATGACGACGTCGTCTTGGTCCATGCCCATCATGTTGGCGCCTTTGGCCGCGAGCGTGCCGACGACCTTGAAGTTGACGTTTCTGAGGCGCACGGACGCGCCAAGAGGCGACTGGCCCTGGAACAGCTCGCGGACGATGGTCTGGCCGACAAGGCAGACGCATCGGGCGGCGGCGACGTCGGCCTCGGTGAAGATGGCTCCCTCGGCGACGGACCAGCCGCGGATGTCCAGAAAGGCGGCAGTGGAGCCGTAGATGGACCGGGGGGACCAGTTGCGTCCGCCGGCCACGATCTGCGTGCGGGAGGAGACGACGGGGGCGGCGGCGGCGACGGAGGGGCATTGTCTGAGGATGGCGTCGGAGTCTTTGGCGGTGAGGGTGATGGCGGCGCCGGAGCCGGAGCTGACGCCGCTGGTGGTGGCTGAGCCGGGCATGACGAGGAGGACGTTGGCGCCCATGCTGGCGATGCCTTTCTGGACGGCGGCGGAAGAGCCGGCGCCGATTTCCATCATGGCGATGACGGCGGCGATGCCGATGACGATGCCGAGGGTGGTGAGCATGGCGCGCATGGGATTGCGGCTGAGGGCGCGGCCGGCGGTTCGGAGTGTCCGGACGATCTTCATTGGGGGCCTCCCGGCTGCACGGGCGGGGCGGGGGCGCTGGCGATGAGGCCGTCGTGGATGCGGATGACGCGCTTGGCGTGGGCGGCGACATTGGCGTCGTGGGTGACGAGGATGATGGTGATGCCGTCTTCGTCGTTGAGGGATTTGAACATGGCGAGGACTTCTTCGCTGGTACGGGGGTCGAGGTTGCCGGTGGGCTCGTCGGCGAAGAGGACGCTGGGGTTGTTGACAAGGGCGCGGGCGATGGCGACGCGCTGCTGCTGGCCGCCGGAGAGCTTGGATGGTTCGTGGTGGAGGCGGTCGGCGAGTCCGACGCGTTTGAGGAGTTCCTCGGCGCGGAGGCGGCAGTCGCGCTCGGAGAGGTCTTGGGGGGAGTAGGCGAGGGGCATGGCGACGTTTTCGACGGCGGTGGTGCGAGGGAGGAGGTTGAAGTTCTGGAAGACGAAGCCGAGTTTGGTGTTGCGCAGGCGGGCGCGTTCGTCGGGGGAGAGGCGGGCGACTTCGCGGCCGTCGAGCCAGTACTGGCCTGAGGTGGGGCGGTCGAGGCAGCCGAGCAGGTTCATGAGGGTGCTTTTGCCGGAGCCGCTGACGCCCATGAGGGCGACGAGCTCGCCGCGGGCGACGGTGAGGGAGACGCCTTTGAGGACGGGGACGGCGATGTCGCCCATTTGATAGGTCTTGCGGATGTCTTTGAGTTCGATGAGTTCCATGGCAGGACTCTCCCTGGCGGCGGTTACATAG
The DNA here is from genome assembly GCA_964470775.1 of uncultured Planctomycetota bacterium. Classification (GTDB taxonomy): domain Bacteria; phylum Planctomycetota; class Brocadiia; order CAIUPP01; family CAYYEE01; genus CAYYEE01. The sequence continues at coordinate 11,650 of CAYYEE010000003.1, forward strand.
GCGGCGGGCCGTGGGGGGCGTTTTTGGGACGGGCGGGCATTTTGGGGAGGAAGGGGTTGGTTTCGCCCTGGGTGGCGGCGCTGGCGGCGGGGGCGGTTTTGGCGGCGGACGCGGGGCCAGCGGACGCGGCGGCCGTGGCGCCGGTGACGACTTGGACGCCTTCGGTCAACTCGTCGGACGAGACGGCGGTGGTGACGCCGTCGGAGATTCCCACCGTGACGGGGACGGGGCGGACGTAACGGCCGTCGCTGACCCACACGACGGCTTTTTTGGAGGGGTCTTTGGCGGTCTTGGGCGCGGCGGCGCCGGGGGCGATCATGGAGGCCTCGGGCTGCCAGCGCAGGGCGGCGTTGGGGACGAGGAGGGCGTTGTCGGCGCGGCTGGCTTCGAACTTGACGCTGGCGGTGAGGTAGGGGAGAAGCTTGCCGCCGGGGTTGTCGACGGCGACTTCGACGACGTAGGTGACGACGTTTTGAGTCATGGAGGCGTTGAGGCGGACGCGCTGGACTGTGCCGTGGAAGGTGTCGCCGGGGAAGGCGTCGACCGTGAAGGCGACGGGCAGGCCGGGTTTGATCTTGCCGATGTCGGCTTCGTTGACGGAGGCCCAGATCTGCATGCGGGTGAGGTCTTTGGCGATGAGGAAGAGGCTGGGGGTGTTGAGGCTGGCGGCGACGGTCTGGCCGATGTTGACGCGGCGGTCGATGACGACGCCGGTGACGGGGGAGGTGATGGCGCAGTAGCCGAGGTTGCGCTTGGCGCGCCAAAGGGCGGTCTCGCACTGGGTGACGGCGGCCTTGGATTCTTCGAGAGCGGCTTGGCCGATGGTGACGCTGGCCTTGGCGACTTCGGCGGCGGATTTGTAGGAGTCGTAGCTGGCTTGGGAGAGCGCCTCGGACGGGCCGATCTTCTGGGCGCGGGCCCAGTCCTTTTCGGCGAGTTCGAGCTTGGCCTTGAGCTGGACCAGGTCGGCTTCGTTGCGGGCGACGGCGGCCTTGGCGGAGCGAAGCTTGGCTTCGGCTTCGGCGACGTCGGCCTGGTAGAGGGCGTCGTCGATGCGGGCGAGCAGGGCGTCCTTTTCGACGCGGGAGGTGTAGTCAATGACGTTGCCGCCGGCGTCGGCGCCGATGGCGACGATCTGGCCGCTAATCTGGGCGCCGACGTCAACGATCTCCTCGGGTTCGAGCGTGCCGGTGGCGTCAATGGTGACGACAAGGCTGCCCCGTTCGACGGTGGCTGTCTTGTAAGCGACGGCGCCGCCTTCGGTCTTTTGCTGATACCACTTGGGCGCGGAAACGGCGGCGACGGCCAGGCCGGCCAGCAGAGCCAGGGCAATCCACGTTCTCATGGGCGTGTCACCTCTTTGCGTGAATCCGGCCGCCGGAGGCTTGAATCCGGCGCCGAATGGCTTCGATGCCTGCCAGGGCGTAAGCGGTCATGTGTTCGGTCATGGCGTCGAGGTCTTCCTCGTGGAAGACGGGCGCCATGCCTTCGTGTTTTTTGGCTTGTTGGTGGTGGCTGATGTGGATCCAGGGGGCGACGAGGCAGGCTTCGCAGAGTTGGACGTCGAAGTCGCTGGCGCCGGGACCGAGGAGTTCGCGGAGGATGGATTGGGTGGCTTGGCGGAGGGGCTGGATGGCGTCGTGCATGACTTGGCGGAGCAGGCCCGTGGGGTTGATCATCTCCGCGCGCATGATTCGGAACTCGACGCCGTCGGCGTGGAAGGCGCGCAGGAGCCCGGCGCGGATGCGGCCGTGGAGGCGTTCGGCGGCGGGGCGGTCCGGGGGAACGCCGCCGTCCGGGGGGTTCTGCTCCAGGAGCCGCCTGTGGGCGTGGCGCCAGGCTTCCTGGTAGAGGCGCTCCTTGCCGCCGAAGTGGTAGTTGACGGCGGCGATGTTGGCCTTGGCCTGGCGGCAGATGAGGGCGACCGTGGCGCCGCGGAAGCCCTTTTCGGCGAACAGGTGGCTGGCGGCCTCCAGGATTCTGTCGCGCGTCTCGCCGGCGTGCCGGCTGGTGTCTTTCATGGTGGGCTCCCGATCTAATAAACATATCAAATGCTCGTTTCAATTGTTTATTTTACCCGGAGGCCGCGGTTTGTCAAGGGGATTTACGGCGAGGGGAGGCGCGGGGCGAGGCGGCGGAAAGGAAAGAAGGAACGGGAAGCCCGGCGGGTGAGGAAGCGCCAGGGCCGCGGCGCGTCCGGGTTGGACGCGGCCGCGGCCTTCGCTTGCCCAGCGGGGGGAAGCCCGCCGGTTCTCCTCTCTCTTCCTGCGTTTCTTCGGGGACTTCCGCGCCTTCCAGAAACCCGTTGCGGTTCCGCCGTTGGCGGGCTGAGGCGCCATGCCCCCGCCGACGCGGTGTCCTTTTCAACGGGCCGTTAGAAGTCCTTTACGTCCGCTTCGTCAAGGGGGAAGACTTCCTCCGGCGGCTTCGATTCCGAGCCGACGGCGGCCATGACGCGCTGGCGGTCGCCAAGCAGCTCGCGGCGCGTCTGGGCCGGGGTCTTTGCCTGCTTGCTGTCTTTGACGACGTGCTCGACCTTGGGGGCTTTCGAGGCCGGGGACTGGCCAGGCACGCGGATCTTCTCGCGGATGCGTGGGGCTTGGCCGCCGACTTCGCCGGCCGGGATGCTCTGGAGCGCGCCGCTGCCGCCGCGGACGATCTGGTCGAGGGTGATGACCATGTCGTTGAGCTCGCGGGCCTGGGCGGACATTTCTTCGCTGGCCGAGGCGGATTCTTCGGAGTTTGCGGCGGCGGCCTGGGTGACCTTGTCCATCTGGGCTACGGCGGTGTTGATCTGCTCGACGCCCTGGGCCTGCTCTTTGCTGGCCGAGGCGATTTCGGCGACAAGGCCGGTGACCTTCTTGGCGATTTCGCCGTTCTTGGCCACGGCTTCGGCGATTTCGCCGTAGAGGCGCTTGGTGTCCTGGATGCGTTCGACGGAGTTGCCGATCAGCTCCTGGGTGTTTTTGGCGGCTTCGGCGCTGCGGTGGGCCAGGGCGCGGACCTCCTCGGCGACGACGGCGAAGCCCTTGCCCGCGTCGCCGGCGCGGGCGGCTTCGACGGCGGCGTTGAGGGCGAGAAGATTGGTCTGGAAGGCGATTTCGTCTATCGTCTTGACGATCTTGGCGGTCTGCTCGCTGGCGGCCACGGTTTCCTGGAGGTTCTTTTCCATGTCGGCCATGCGCTTTTCGATGCGGTCGAAGATGGGCTGCGCCTCGTGTTTCATGAGCGTGTCCACGACGCCGGAGTGCTCGGCGTTCTGGCGGGTCATGGAGGACATTTCCTCAAGGGAGGAGGATATCTCTTCGAGGCTGGAAGCCTGTTCGCTGGCGCCTTCGGCCATTTGCTGACTGGCCTGGGCGACCTGGGAGGAGGCCGCGGCGACTTGTTCGGACCCGCGGGCGAGGCCGTTGATGATCTTGGTGAGTTTGGCGCAGAGGGAGCAGCTCAGGGCGAGGCCGAGGCCGAGGGCGATCATCGTGCCCAAGACAATGCCGGCTTGCACGGCGGTCTTGCTGCGGCTGGCGTTGGTCGTGGCGGCGTCGCACGAGGCGGTGGTCAGCTTCTTGCTGATATCTACGACCTTGGCAAGGCTGGCCAGGGCGGCGTTCTGGAGTTCGATGGCTTTGCCGAAGGCGTATTCGCCCGCGTCGCGGTAGAGGGATTGGACTCTGTCGGCTTCGCCGCGCATGTCGCGGAAGTTGTTGAAGACGGCATCGGCCTGGCCGACGACTTCGGCGGCGTAGAGCGCCTGGGCTTTGTCGCGTTGCTGGGCTTTGACGAGATCGCGCACGTCGCCAACGCCCTTGTGGAAGCGGTCGTGGTGAACCTTGATGGATTCGAGGGCCTTCTTGAGGACGGGGTTGGAGGTCTGAAAACTGGCGTACCACCTGCCAAAGGCGCATTTGGCGGGGTCGTCGCCGCCTTCGAATAACTTGCCGGTGGCTATGCATTCGGCCGCTTGGGCTGACAGCTTGTAGTGGTCGCCCCGGAAACCTTCGAGGAGAGCGCGGAAATGGTCGGCGTTGGAGATGCCGGAGTTCTCGACTTCGGCCACTTTGCCAAAGAAGACCTCGTTGCCTTTGCGCCACTCGGCAAGGGCGGCGACAAGGTTTTTCCATTCGTTCGTCTCTTCGGGGGTCTTTGGGAGGGCTTCATAGGCTTCCTGGGCCTTGGCGTATTCGTCGCGGGCCTTCTTGACGTTGTCATGCTGGCGTTTGCGGGTCGCGGCGTCCGCGTCCGGTATAAGCAGGGTGCGCTGGGCGACGCGCAGCCGCTCAAAGGCCTTCTGCATGACGAGGATGTTCTCGATGGCAGGCATCCGCAGAGTGGCCACTTCGGTGACATTGGCTCCGACACTGGACACGGCCACCCATCCCGTGACGCCCACGGCCGTCGTGATCAGAGCAACGATCAAGAAGCCCCCAACAAATTTGCACTTCAGTCCTAACAGCATTGCCGACCCTCCTCCCTGATGGCTTCCCAGCCTTTCACCCCCCGTCGTAGACGCCCTGCCGGCCCAAGCCGGCGCGTCGTCCTTGACACAGCAAGAAATCGGCGGCGCGAATGGCAGGTTTAGTGAAAACTTATGAATTAGATTTGCGAGTATTTTGACAGCATTTGCTAATATTGCTTGCGCGGGAGAGGCGAATTCCGGCCGTTCTGCGCGGGTTGATTGAGGCGCCAGTCAGATAATAGAACTTGGGAAATACTAGCGGATGGGTCGTGTATGCGGGGGCAGGCATGCGCGGCGTGGCGGGGGAAATGGGTGGGGTGTTGGGGCGAGTGAAGCGAGGAAGGCCTTGGGGCGCGGACGGCGCAACCCAAGGCTGGCCGGGCCTATGAGAAGAGGAGGCGGCGGGCGGCAAGGCCTGGGTCGGGGCAGCGCATGAGGGTTTCGCCGACGAGGATCGCGTCAATTCCGGCGTCTTGCAGGAGAAGCGCGTCTTGGCGGGTGGCAATGCCGCTTTCGCTGATCACGATGCGGTCGTCAGGAATCAAAGGGCGAATGTTGAGCGAAACGGTCAGACTCACCTCAAAGGTGTCAAGATTGCGGTTGTTGACTCCAATGATCGGTGATCCCAACTGGACGGCGCGGCGGGCTTCTTCGGGTGTGTGGGTCTCGACAATGGCGTCAAGGCCGAGCTCGCTGGCTTGGGCGAGAAGGGAGGCGAGAGTGTTGTCGTCGAGGATGGCGGCGATGAGCAGGACAGCGGCGGCGCCGGCTTGGCGGGCTTCGAGAAGGTGGTAGCGGTCGAGTGTAAAGTCTTTGCGGAGCAAGGGGAGGGAGGTGACGGCGGCGACTTGGCGGAGGTCGTCGAGGCTGCCTTGGAAGAAGGGTTCGTCGGTGAGGACGGAGATGGCGGCGGCGCCGGCGGCCTGGTAGGAGCGGGCGATGGCGGGCGGATCGAAGTCGGGGCGGATGAGGCCTTTGCTGGGGGAGGCCTTTTTGATCTCCGCGATGAGGCGGATGGACTTGCCGCGCTGGGGTGGGCGGATGGCTTGGGCGAAGCCGCCTTTTGGGGGTACGGCCAGGGCTTCGCGTTCGAGGGCGGCAAGGGGTTTGGCGGCAAGGCGTTGGGCCAGTTCGGCGCGTTTGGCGGCGACGATGCGATCGAGGATGGTGGTCATGGGGCGGTTTCTGTGGGGGGGGCGCCGGCGGAGGCGGTGTTGGGGATTGGGGGCTGGCCGACGCGGGTTTCTCGCACTGGCGCGGAATAGGCGCAGACGAGGACGGCGTCTTCGGGGCTGGTGTTTCGCGATTGGTGATGGACGGCGCGGGGAATGCGGATGAGGGCGCCGGGGGAGACGAGATGCGTTTCTTCGCTGGCGAGGACCTCAAATCGGCCTTTGAGGGCGTACATGAGCTCTTCGCAGTTGGCGTGGCTGTGGGGGGGGGCGGTTTGGCCGGCGCGGAGGGTGACAACGGCGAAGGTCATTTCGGCGTCGGAGGCGAGGCGGCCATGGAAGAGCCAGCGGATCTGGCCCCAGGGGAAGTCGGAGGGGGTGGTGTCTTCGACGCGCGTGACAATGATTTTGCCGGTGCTCATGGTTTTTCCCTGTGGTTGGCGGGCCAGACCGGGCGCAATGATGGGGCAACAGGGGCGGGATGTCAAGCACGGGGGCGGGCGGGGGATGGGAAGCATGGGCGATATGGGAGGCATGGCATGGCGCCAGCCAAGGCGCCGCGATTGCCCTGTGTGGCGCCTGGGCTTATAATGCTGTTGGGTTCAACAAAAGGAGCGCGCGTGGATCCTGGAAAGAAGAAGACGGTGAAAAAGGCGCTGTTGCTGGGCGTTGGGCTGGACAACAAGGACGGGCACACGCGCGTTACGACGGGGAAGAACTTCCACCTCGTTGGGGGCTCTGAGGATACGCACAGCGAGATGCAGGAGAAGGCGTTGAAGTTTAACGAGGAGTTGGACCGGCGCAAGAAACGCCTTGAGGACTTGGAGTTCAAGGAGTTTGTAGATATTGCGCACAAGGTGAAGATGGTTGGGGAGTAGGGGGGGAGTATGGGACGGATGGGGCGCATGGGCCTTATGGGGATGGGCCGCTGGGGCGAGACAGGGGAAGGATGCGCGGCCTGCGACATCCCTCCGTCCTGAGCGTTCCTTTCATCCGGCGGCCACGTCCGATCGGCCGGACCTCGCCATGTTCTTCTACGGCAACCACGCTCCGTGGCTCTTGAGCGTTTGGCGCAGGGCGGCGGTGTCTACGGCGTGGACATCCGACGCCGCGGCGGCGGCCATGGCGGCGGCGCAGCCGGCGGCTTCGCCAGTGGTGAGGCAGCAGGCCATGATGCGGACGCTGCCGTTGAGGCGGCGGTCGGTGGAGATGCACCGGCCGGCGACGAGGACGTTGCGCAACCCCTTGGGCGTGAGGCAGCGGTAGGGGACGCCGTAGCTTTCGCCGGGGCCATAGCTGCAGATGGCTTTGGCGTTGGCGGCCTTCAACTCCTCGATGGTCTTCTGGCTGGCGGCGATGCTTGTTTCCTTGGAACTGTGGATGTCGATGTTGTAGGCGTTGCGGCAGATTTCGTCGGGGAAGGAGCGGCGGGCGTGGTAGTCGTCGGCGACAAGGACGTAGTCGCCCATGATGCGGCGTGTTTCGCGCACGCCCAACATGCTGCCCGTGGCGGCGAGGAAGGAGTTGGCGAAAGCGGGGTGGAACTCAGCAAAGGCGTCGCGATACTGGGCGGCCATCTTGCGGCCGTGGAAGATGGCTTTGGTTGTGCTGGCGGGGTCGGTGTTGTCGACGTCGAAGACGTGGCCTGTGTTGAAGCCCCACACGCCCGGACCGATCTGGCGGTTGCAGGCGTGGGGCTCGATGATGTCGGGGTACTTGTCGGAGCGGATGGCTTTCCAGATGGGGCTGTCGGGGTCGTAGTAGTGGACGCGGGGGCCGGCGGCCAGGCCGTATTCGTCTATGTTGGCGATGATGAAGCACATGGTGGCTGGCTGGAGCTCGCCTTTTTCGCCGCCTTTTTCAAAGGGGGCGCCGGCCCACGCGGCCAGGTCGCCGTCGCCGGTGCAGTCGACGTAGACCTTGGCCTTGAAGGCGGCGAGGCCGGTCTTGTTGGCGGCGATGACGGCGTTGACCTGGCCGCCGCCGGAGTCCACGGAGCAGACCTGGGTGTGGAAGAGGACGCGGGCGCCGGCGCCGAGGACCATGTTGTCATAGACGCGCTTGAGGACTTCGGGGTCAATGCTGGGGGCGTAGAGGGGGTTGGCTTCGATGGTCTTTTTGAGCAGGGGCATGCCGGCCATGAGTCCCTGGCGCACGGTTTCGGCCAGGCCGCGAGCCAGTATCTTCTCGCCGTCGGTGTAGCCGCAGAACCAGGGCACGAGCCCGGACGTGCCCATGCCGCCGAGGACGCCGGAGGCTTCGAGCAGGAGGGTCTTGGCGCCTTGGCGCGCGGCGGACGTGGCGGCGGCGCAGCCTGCGGGGCCGCCGCCGGCCACGATGACGTCCCAGTTGTCGTCGAGGGGGATGTCTCTAGCGGGGAGGGTGTAGCGGGGCATGGGGGAGGCCTTGGATAGAGGACGATGAGCTTGGATGGACGGCGAAACGGACGCTGAAGTCAAAGGCAAGGACCATCATTATAGTAAGCGGGGCGAGAGGGACAAGGGGAAGGATTTGCAGTCTTGGGCGTTCTTTGCTGAGTTCGCCCCGGGGGGGCCAGTGACGCGCGCGATGGGGTCATGTTCGCGGGGTCTTGAGAGGCGCCTGGCCGTTGCGCGTCTGGGCCGGAGGCTGGTAAAATCCCGCGTCGCTCCGGACGATCTGGGCGCGGGATTCGGGTGTTGGACGCGACAAATAGGATGGTCAGGACTATGGATGAAGGCGCGCTGTTTCAGTCGGATATTCCTGGGCTGAAGTTGCTGAATCGTGGCAAGGTCCGGGATATCTACGAGACCGGGAACCAGTTGGTGATTGTGGCTTCGGACCGGTTGAGCGCGTTTGACAGCGTGCTGCCCACGCCGATTCCGCTGAAGGGCAAGGTGTTGACCGCGCTGACGCTGTTCTGGCTGGATTTCTTTGGTTCAAGCGTGGAGAACCACCTCATCACCGCGGACGTGAACGCGATGCCGGAGCCGGTGAAGCGGCAGGTGGCGACGCTGGCGGGCCGGACCATGCTGGTGCGCAAGGCGAAGCCGATGCCGGTGGAGTGCGTGGTGCGGGGGTATCTGTCGGGGAGCGGGTGGAAGTCGTATCAGAAAGACGGGACCGTGTGCGGGGTGAGGCTGCCGGCAGGGTTGAAGGAGTCGTCGAAGCTGCCGGAGCCGATTTTTACGCCTACGACCAAGGCGGAGAGCGGGCACGACCAGCCGCTGGACTTTGCGGGCGCGGCGAAGCTGGTGGGGGAGGACGTGGCTAAGGCGCTGCGGGACAAAACGATAGACCTGTATCGCCGGGCATCGGAGTATGCGGCCGGGCGGGGGGTGATTATTGCGGACACGAAGTTCGAGTGGGGGATGGTGGACGGCCGGCTGATTCTGATTGACGAGGTGTTGACGCCGGATTCATCGCGGTTCTGGCCGGCGGATGGGTATGCGCCTGGCCGCGGGCAGCCGTCGTTTGACAAGCAGTATGTGCGCGACTGGCTGCTGGCGAGCGGGTGGAATCAGGAACCTCCGGCGCCGAAGCTGCCGGCGGACGTGGCGTTGAAGACGACTGAGAAGTACGTGCAGGCCTATGAAAAAATCACCGGGCGCAAGTTCCAGCGCTAAGGCCGGAGGCGGGGGGAACCAGGGCGCGCCGACCTACTGGCGGGTTTCGCGGGGGTTGGCCGCGAGTCTGGTGTTCATCGTGCCGCTGCTGGTGTTGTACGAGGCGGGCGTGATGATGGCGCACGCGACGCCCAACGCCATGGAACACGTAATCAAGAGCCCGTTTTTCGTGTTCGGCAGCCAGGGGGTGATGGTTTTCAACCTCGCGGCGATTGTGGCGCTGAGCGTGGCGCTGGCGTCGCTGGTTCGCGGGCAGGCTTTGCGGTGGTCGGTGTTTCCGGTGATGCTGGCCGAGAGTCTGTTGTATGCGTCGCTGCTGCATCCGCTGGTGAGGCTGGCGCTGTATCAAGAGCTCTGGGCGCCGATTGCGCCGAGGGTTTTCGATGGGTTCTGGTTCAAGGCGGCCACGGCGGCGGGCGCGGGCGTGTATGAGGAGATCGCGTTCCGCGGTTTGCTGCTGGCGGGGATGGTGTGGGTGGGGGAGCGGGTGTTGAAGGCGCCCAGGGCGCTGAACGTGGTGGCATCGGTGCTGCTGTCGTCGGCGGTGTTCAGCGCGTGGCATTTTGTGGAGGTTGGGGGGGCGGCGTGGGAGCCGTTTCTGTACCGGTTGGTGGCCGGGGCGGCGCTGGGCGCCATCTACCTGGCCAGGGGGTTGGGCGTGGCGGCGTATACGCACGCGCTTTTCAACGTGATCGTGTTCTGTGTGTAGAAAGGACGCGCCCGAGGCGCCCGCGGCCGCAAGAAACGGCTTCACTAAAGGCAAGCGGCGCCGATACTAGAGTAGTGGTGTTTCGGAAATGCAAGGCATTTCCGAAACACCACAGGGCGGGCTAACTCGATACTTTAGACGCGTCAAGCGCCGGGTTTGTGTCATGTCGTGTTTCAGAGATAGCAAAGCTATTTCTGAAACACGACCTGGAGTACTCAGAGATGAGACTTCAGCGACTTGCGACGAACTTCCGGCAGGGAACGGAGGCGCATGGGAGCCGGGTCAAAGACTGGGCCTGTTCACCGTAGAGGGGATGTTCGCTGCTTTTGGGGACACCCAGGAGGCCAGGTTAGCGGATGCCGAGTGTCCTGTTTGTTGACGACGAGCCGATGGTTCTGGAGGGTTTGAAGCGCATGTTGCGCCCCTTCCGGCGCGAATGGAAGGCGGAGTTCTGCGGCGGCGCAAAGGAGGCTCTGTCGCTGCTTTCCACGGAGCGCTTCGACGTGCTGGTGACGGACATGCGCATGCCGGAGATGGACGGTCTGGAGTTGTTGACGCAGGTGAATGAGTTGTACCCGGAGATGGTGCGGGTGGTGTTGTCGGGGCAGGCGGACGAGGACGTTTCTCTGAAGACGGCGGGGCTGGCGCACCAGTACCTGTCCAAGCCTTGCGACTGGGAGACGCTGCAGAGCACGCTGGAGCGGGCGTGCTCCATGGGCTCACTGCTGACGGCTCCGGGGCTGAAGAACCTGGTGTCCAAGATGGGCACGCTGCCCAGCCTGCCCGGGGTCTACGTGAAGTTGATGGAGGAGCTCAATTCGCCGAATACCTCCATTCAGCGCGTGGCGGAGATCATGTCTCAGGACATGGGCATGGCGGCCAAGGCGCTGCAACTGGTGAACTCGGCGTTTTTCGGGCTGCGGTTCCAGGTCTCCAGCCTGCAACATGCGATTACGGTGCTGGGGCTGAAGACGATGCGGGCGCTGGTGCTTTCGGTGCAGGTGTTCTCGCAGTTCCGGAGCCGCGGGCTGCCCGGCTTTTCCGCGGAAGCGCTGATGAACCACTGCATTTCCGTGGGTTCCATGTCCAGGATGATCGTGGACAAGGAGGGGCGGCGCAAGGACCTGTCGGACGACGCGCTGCTGGCCGGGCTGCTGCATGACGCGGGGCAGCTTATCCTGGCGGACCGCATGTCGGACAAGTACGTGGAAGCGATGCGCGTGGCCAAGCAGAAGGGCGTCACGCTTTGGGAGGCGGAGCGCGAGGTCATCGGCGCGACGCACGCGCAGGTGGGGGCGTATCTGATGGGCCTGTGGGGGCTGCCGCAGGCCATCACCGAGGCGATTCTGTACCACCACAACCCCCGCGAGTGTCCCAACCGCAAGTTCTCTGTGTTGACGGCTGTTCACGCGGCGGACGCGCTGGACCACGCGCTCAACGCGATGATGGCGGGCCAGAGGCTGCCCATGGTGGACTCGGAGTACATGGCGCAGATGGGGCTGGACGACCGCTTTGGAGCATGGGAAGAGGCCTGCCGCGCGGCCGGGCCCAAGTAAGGCAAGGCCGCGGGGATGGGACGCGTGGCCCCAGGCGGACTTTTACGGGTTTGACGCTCCGGCGAGGGGCTGCCCCAAGCGCGCGCGGCGCGAGCCGTCCTTGATGATGGCTTGCGGGGCGCGCGCGGCGATGAACTCCACCAGCGGCCAGAACCCGGTGAGGCGCGAGTCGAACTCCAGGACCCTGTCGCCCGCCACCAAGCGCGCCTTCTCCAGCCCCGCGCCCAGGTCTGGCCACGCGCAAAGGGTGATCTCGCGGATCTGATCGAGCGGCAGGCGCAGCGATCCTTGGGGCCAGGCGGCGGCCACTTCGCGGCCGCAGAGCTCCACCCACCACGGCGGAACGCCTGGGAAATCGCCGAACCGGAAGACCTCGGGCTCGCGGTCCCAAGCAAGCGACGGCGGCCCCAGACGGCGGCGTATCTCGGCCAGCAACTCGCGCCCTTTCGACCCGATGCGTTGGGGCGCAACAGCCAGCAGGCACTGGCCGTAGCGGTCTTTCAGAAGACAGTGTCGGTCGCTGTCGCGGTGCGTGGGCGCGGTCTCGCTGAACGGCGACACGGCGCTCCACTCCACGCGGCGCTCTTTGCGGCCGCAACGCTCGATGATGGCCTGCGGCGTGAGGATGTACTGGGTGCGGAACGCGCCCAGCAGCGCCGCCGCGCCCAGAGCCGCGGGCGTAAGAATCAGCACAGCCCAGACAACCGCGCTGAACTGCTGGCCGGGGTGGTAATCCCACGCCAGGGGCGCGCCCAGCGCGACGACGGCGAGGCACATGAGCGCGAACCGGATGGCCAGGTTGGCGTTGGAGCGGCGGAACACCATCTCCGGCGCCGGCTGCTGAATCGTGGTCACGACCGGAGCCTCCCAAGGAAAAGCAAGCGCGCCAAAGAATAGCACGTTGGGGCGCGAGGGGAAAGGCGCGAGGGAGCAAGCGGGGCGGGGCCGGCCGCCACGGGTGTTGGGCAGGCGCGTCGTTCATCGCCGCGATCAGGGGGTTGCTGGGCCGCGACGCCGGCTGATTCCCCCCTCCCCAAGCCTTTGACCCCACGCCCCATTTTCGTTTACAATATGATGATTCGCGCCGGGTTAGGCCCGCGATGCCGCAATTCTTCGGAAGTATTTCTCCCAAAGGACGTTACAGCCGATGGGCAAAGACCAGTTGGTGAGCCGCGAAAGCTACAAGGACCTGGATCTCACGTCGGAGATGCGGGATTCCTATCTGCTTTACGCGATGAGCGTGATTGTGAGCCGGGCGCTGCCGGATGTGCGCGACGGGATGAAGCCGGTGCAGCGCCGCATTATGGCGGCGATGGAGGACCTGAACCTGGGTCCTCGCAGCAAGCGGCTGAAGTCGGCGCGCATCGTGGGCGACACGATGGGGCGCTATCATCCGCATGGCGACAGCTCCATCTACATGGCGATGGTGCGCATGGCGCAGCCGTTCACGATGCGTTATCCGTTGGTGAGCGGGCAGGGGAACTTCGGTTCGATTGACGGCGATCCGCCCGCGGCCATGCGTTACACCGAGGCGCGCATGGCGCCGCCGGCGGCGGACATGCTGGAAGACATGGACAAGAAGACCGTGGACTTCCGGCCCAATTACGACGACACGCGCGTGGAGCCGGTGGTGTTGCCGGGCAAGTTCCCCAACATGCTGTGCAACGGGTCGCTGGGCATCGCGGTGGGCATGGCGACCAGCTTTCCGCCACACAACGTGCGCGAGGTGTGCGACGCGATCGTGAAGGTGCTGGATCACCCGGAAACGACCACCGCGGAGATCATGAAGGTCCTGCCCGGCCCGGACTTCCCCACGGGCGGCATCATCTGCGGCCGCAAGGGCATTCGCGAGGCGTACGAGACGGGGCGCGGCCGGCTGGTGGTGCGGGCCAAGGCGCACGTGGAAACGGCCAAGAGCGGCAAGCAGAGCATCGTGTTCACGGAAATCCCCTATGGCCTGAACCGCGACCGCATTCTGGAGCGCATCGCGGAGCTGGTCAAGGAGGGGCAGATTCAGGGCGTGGCCGACCTGCGCAACGAAAGCGACCGCAACGGCAGCCGCCTGGTCGTTGAGCTGAAGAAGGGCGAGGACGCGGACGTTCTGCTGAACCTGCTCTACAAGAACACGTCCCTGCAAGACACTTTTCAGGTGATGATGATTGCGCTGGTGAACGGCCAGCCCAAGTGCCTGCCGATCAAGGAGTCCATCCAGGAGTACATCAAGCACCGGCGCGAAGTGATTACGCGGCGGACGCGGTTCTTGCTGGAGCAGGCCGAGGCCAAGGCGCACGTCCTGCAAGGCCTCATCATCGCCTTGGACAACATTGATCGCGTGATCGAGATCATCCGCGCGTCCAAGGACGCGGAGATAGCGCGCAACCGGTTGATGAAGGCGTTCGGCCTGAGCGAGATTCAGGCGCAGGCGATTCTGGACATGCGCTTGCAGCGGCTGACCGGCCTGGAGCGCGACAAGGTGCGCCAGGAGCTGGAGGAGACGCTGGAGAAGATTCGCGGCTACAAGGCCATCCTGTCCGACGACTCGCTGCTGCTGGACGTCATTCGCGAGGACCTGTACGAGATCAAGGAGAAGTACGGGGACGAGCGGCGGACGCAGATCGCGGACGAGGTGGGCGATTTCGCGATGGAGGACCTGATCGCGGAAGAGAACGTGACCGTGACCATCAGCCACGAGGGGTACATCAAGCGCCAGCCCGTGGCGAGCTTCCGGCGCCAGGGCCGCGGCGGCAAGGGCGTCACCGGCGCGCGCCAGAAGGAAGGCGACCTGGTGGCCAGCCTGTTCGTGGCCTCGACGCACGACTACATTATGTTCTTCACGGACAAGGGCCGTGTGTACTGGCTCAAGGTGTTCGACATTCCGGAGATGGGCCGGATGTCGCGCGGCCGGGCTATCGTGAATCTGATCGAGGCGGTGAAGGACGAGAAGATCACGGCCACGATTCCGGTGCGCGATTTCACCAAGGGCGACCTGTTCATGTTCACGGAACGGGGCGTGGTCAAGCGCACGAGCCTGGAAGCCTACAGCCGGCCCAAGAAGGGCGGCATCATCGCGGTGAAGTTGGACGAAGACGACCGGCTGATCGCGGTGCGGCTGGTGTTCCCGAACCAGAGCGTGGTGGTGGCCACGCGCAAGGGCCAGGCGGTGCGGTTCCCCGAGGCGACGGTGCGGGCCATGGGCCGCGACGCGCGGGGCGTGCGCGCGGTGAAGCTGCGCGACGACGACCGCGTCGTGGGCGCGGTGGCGGGCGCCGAGGATATGACGCTGCTGACCGTGTGCGAAAACGGCATGGGCAAGCGCACGCCCATCGGCGAGTACCGCGAGACGAACCGCGGCGGCCTGGGCGTCATCAACATCCGCGTCACGGAAAAGAACGGCGACGTGGTGGGCGTGCTGGACGTCATTGACGAGGACGAGTTGATCCTCATGACGCAGCAGGGCATGACCATCCGGCTGCCTGTCAAGTCCGTCCGCGTCATCGGCCGCGCCACGCAGGGCGTGAAGCTGATCAAGGTGGAAGAGGGCGACAAAGTGGTGTCTGTGGCGCGCGTGGAGCCGGAGGAGGAGGGCGCCGAAGGCGGCGCCGAACAGGCCGCGCCCGAAGCCGCGGCCCAGGCCGAGCCAGAAACCGCTGAAGAAGACGAAGCGCCCGAAGAAGAACCGCCGTCCGGCGAGGAGGAGGCGTAGGCGGGCGAGACGGCCGGCGGTCTTCCGCGTGGGAAGCAGGGGAGGCATGGAACGGCCCGCGCAAGCTGAGGAGGCTTGCGCGGGCCGGTGCTTTGGGGCGCGGGGCGGCTACTTCTTCTTGCCGAAGAACTGGGGCAGGAGATGGCGGTTCTTCTCCATGAGCTCCATGCCCATCTTCTTGATTTGGGGGATGGTGAGGTGCGAGCAGAGCGGGTCGGCGATGAGGGCTTCGAGGGCGAGCCGCAGGTCGCCGGACATGCCGGCTTCGACAATCATGTCCTGGTTCATGACGTGGGGGCGGACGACGTTGAGGATGTTGCGGGGCAGGGGACCGGCGGCAATGGGCGTGAAGCCCAGGGCGTTGACGACGCCCAAGGTCTCGAGGACGCTGCCCATGGGCAGGTTGCTCACCTGGCCGCGGTTGGGGACGTTGACGACGTCGATGAACTCGGCGCCCTGGCTGATGGCGCGCATGATGTCGGCCGCGGTCTCGCGCGAGCGTTCCTTCTTGAGGGTCTCTTTGCCCTTGGCCCAGCCTTGGACGATCTTGCGGCCCTTGATGCGGGCGGTCACACGGTCTTTGACCATGGTGCGGACCAGGCCGTACTCTTTGAGCCTGGCCATGTTGGGCGCCAGGTAGCGGCTGAAGAACTCGCAGATGTGGCGGTCGCCGACGTAGGGCAACTTGCCGAATTCGTCGAGGCACTCGGAGCAGACGTGCTTGCTGGAGTGGAAGCCGGCTTCGTCTTTGTGGACCTGCTTGACGAGTCCTGCGAAGTTGGTCTTTTCCGCCTTCATTTTGGCCCGCAGCATCTCATAGCCGTCGCGGCCGCGGATCTTCATGTCGAGAATCCAGAAGAAGTGGTTGACGCCGGCGAAGTTGACCTTGATCTCGTCTTCGCTCTTGAGGTCGAAAATGGCCATGAGGGTGCGGTAGCACTCGAAGAGACCGTGGCACAGGCCCACGACGGGCTGGTCCGTGCAAAGGCACAAGGTTTTGGTGAGGGTGGTCATGGGGTTGGTGTAGTTGAGGATGGCGGCCTTGGGGGCGTAGCGGCGGATCTGAGAGGCTAGATGCATGAACACCGGGATGTTGCGCAGGCCGCGCGACCAGCCGCCCGGGCCCACGGTGTCGCCCACGGTCTGGTAGATGCCATACTTCTCGGGCAGGTGCACGTCGTGCCGCATGGCGTCGAAGCCGCCGGTGGAGATGGTGATGACGACAAAGTCGGCGCCGTCAAAGGCCTTGGCTTCGTCCGAGGTGGGGAGGAAGGTGGCGCCGAGCCCCCAGTCCTTGGCCAGACGCGCGCCCACGGCGCCGGTCTCCCTGGCGGCGGTGAGGTTGGGGTCGAGAAGGCGGAAGTCGGCGTTTTCGAGGCCGGGGGTGAGGATGATGTCGCGGATGAGGCGGGGGACCCAGCCGTAGCTGCCGCCGCCGACCATGGCGATCTTGACCTGCTTGGACATGGGGTGCGCTTTCGTGGAAGAAGGAGGGAAAGGACAGCAAGGACAACAAGGACAACAAGGACGGAAAGGACGGCGATGGCGAACGGAAAGAACGGCAGGCTGAAGGCAGAAGCAACGGCGGGCGTCACGCGGAGACGCGGAGGCGCGAAGGAAGACAAAGGCGAACGGCAGCGGCGGCCTCACGCGGAGGACGCGGAGAACGGCAAAGGCGAACGGGGGGAGGCGACGGCGGACGGCGACGGCGGCCTCACGCGAAGGCGCGAAGAGAAACGAGGACAAACGGCAACGGCAACAGGGGAATAGGTTAGCGTGGTGGGGCGGGGGCGTCAATTGCGCGGGGGGCGGTGGATTGCGCCATAGGACGTATGCGACCCATGGGACCTATGGCGCGCATCGGGGCGGCGCTCAGGGCGCCAGGGCGCGAACCGCGGTGTTGCTGACGAGCAGGGTGAGGGGCTTGCCCTGGTCGGTGTCGCCGCTGAGGCGAAGGCCGTCGCGGGCGGTGTTCCATTCGATGCTGGGCGCTTCCTTGGACATTATGCTGAACCGCGCGCGTTCGATCTCGACGGGGCCATAGAGGGGCACGGCGCCGGTGTCCCAGAGGGGCTGGCCCGATGGCGTGGCGATGGCGAGGCGGACGGACTGGCTGGGCTGGCAAAGGAGCCGCAGGCGCAATGGGGTGTTGCGCTCGATGGGGAGGGGGATCCACTCGGCGCTCAATTGGCCCGTGGCGCCAACGCTTCTGAGGGTGATGTAGGGGTGGGGCGTGTTTTCTTCGCGTTTGACGTGGACGGCGACGCCGGTCTTGCCGTCCTGCGATTCGATCGCGATTTCGCACGCGCTGTACATGCCATCGCCTTCGGCGGCCAGGTCAAAGGTCCACTCGAACGCGCGCTTGTCGAGTCCGGCCAGGGGATAGACGGCCGTGGCCTCTTTACGGGGGCGCTTGCGGAACTGGGTGTCGCGCGTCTCAACCTTGGCCGGCGCCTTGATGCGCGTGGCCGGGCCGGCGGCTTGGGGCCAGGGGTCCGTGGCGCCGGGGCGGAAGGCGGCGGGCTCCTGTGCGCCGAGCTGAGGCGGGCCGAGGATGGTGATGTCCGGCCGGAATTCCGTCACGGGCGAGAGGTCCGCGCCTTGGCGCCTGGCGTCAAAGGAAGCGCCGGCTTCCAGCGCGGGCACGGCGATGGCGGTGGAGCCGGGCAGAACCTTGATGCTCGTGGCCGGCGATGGCACGGCGCCGATGTTGGCGACGGACACGCCGCCGGGGCGCGTTTCGACGCGGAGAACCGGGGCAAGGTAGAACTGGCGCACAAGCTCGTTGAGCGCGGGATAGAGCGGCGCCGCATAGCCGAAGAATCCGACGCCGTGAAGATGGGGGAAGCGGTAGCGCGTGAAGTGGAGCTGGCGGCGCAGTTCTTGCGGCGTGGTGATCCACACCTGCTGGTTGTTGTCCAGCGTGCCCACGCCCAGAACGGGCAAGGTCTTGGCGCTGAGGCTGTGTTCCACCGCGGTCTGGAGGCGCGTTTCGATGCTGCGATACTGGCGCACGGCGCTGCCTTCGTAGACTTCGACGAGCACGCGGTTGGCCGCCTGCTGAAGGCCGGCGACCTTGTTCTCGCCGGAGACGGTGATGGTGTACGCGGCGATGTACAGGCCGGGCGAGGTCTGGCGCGCCTTGAGCAGGCTCAGGCCCATCATTTCGTCGCTTTTCTTGTCGCGGCCCAGAAACTCGTCAATCGCAATCGCGCCCCACGTGGCGCCAGCCTGGGTCCAGTAGTCGCTCATCGCGTCCACGGTGCGCTTGTTGTCCTGCTCGTAGGAGGTTGTGCCGCCCACCCACCGCTGAGGCAAGGCGCCGCGGTCCAGCCAGTAGTCGCGCTGGTCGTGCTTTCTGTTGGTCAACATGCCTTCGGTGACGTATTGCAGCGTGGGATGCAGGTCCCAGTAGTGGAAATGGACGGACCGGGTGACGACGCAGACGCTCTGCGAAGCGGCGAGGGGAGCGGCGCCGGGGAGGTCGAGCCGCGCCGTGAGCGTGGCCGGGCCCGTGGCTTGAGGCAGCCAGGTGGCGGAGAGCGTGGTCTGTGGCTGGGCCGCGCTGAGCCGGACCGCCTGGGGCTGGCCGACAGGAGCCGCGGCGCCGCTGGTCTGGCAGAGGAACTGGACCGAGCCGGAGGCGTCCTTGCCGCCCCAAGTGATGAACGCGGTGAGCTTCTGTTCCTGGCCGCGCAGGGCCACGGCGGCCGGGACGCGGAGGCGAAGCTGGGGGGACGTGGGCGCGGGCTGGGCGAGAGCGGCGCCGGCCAGGGCCGCGAGCGAGACGGCGCAGAGGCGCGAGGTCATGTTCAGAATCCCCCGTCCTCGCCCGCGGCCACGTCAAAGACGTGCCACACGCTGGGGCCGCCATACATGGAACTGATAAGGTTGACGGAGACGCGGCGGCCGCGGCGGGAGACGTTGCTGTCCGTGGGGATGGCTTCGGTCGTGGACTTCCAGGCCAGGGTCTGCTGCGGGTCGCCGTAGAAGCGGGCGCTGCCGTCGCCATAGAGCACGTTGTAGCCTTCGCGGTGGGCGTAGACGGTTTTGCCCGGGTACTTGGACGCGGCGGCGCCCATGGAGCCGTCGCTGTTGGCAAGGCCGATCTGGTCGTTGGAAAAGGAGTCGGACACGATGGCGCGGGCGCCGAGGGCCTTCTGCGTCTTGAAGGCCGGGCTGCCCGGCGTATAGGCGACGCCGGGGCGTGTCCAAGGCACGGTGTAGTTGAGCGAGGCGGGCGCGGTCGCGAGGGTTCCCGACTGGGTTCCGGTGTAGGTCACGGTTCCGACGTTGCGGTAGTTGTAGTTGCAGGCGATGTTCCATGCGCCGGGCGCGGGCTGGCCGTAGTTGTTGTCGCCGGTGACCGGGGCGTTGAGGCTCAGAAGCGGAACCTTCCACGCGCCCCAGCCGATGGACGCCCGGTCAAATCCGCCCGCGGCTTTGACCTGGGATATCTTGGTGATCTGCCAGGGGATGTCGGTGAGGGCGTAGGGCGAGGACGTGCTGGAGGTAAAGGCGTCGGGCGCCATGCCGTCGGCCGCGGTGGGGCACCAGAAGGTCTGGGCCGAGGCGATGAAGCCTGTCCAGAGAAGGTGGCCGATGCCGTTGGGCGCCATCTGGTAGCGGCCGGCGTAACTGGTGGGCGCGGAGGGCACGGCAAAGGCGGAGCCGGTGTTGGTGCTGCCGAGGAAGATGACGCGGTAGTGGGCGTAGAGGGGGCACGCGCCGCCGACCGCGATGCCGGTCGTTCCGCCGGAGCCGTCGCGACGGCCATAGGCGCCGGTGCTGACGACGCCGGTGTAGCCCAGGCTGCCGTCCATCTGCCTGGGGTCGTTCCACAGGCCGCGGTCGAGGCTGGTGATGGCGTAGCCGTTGCTGGGGATGGTGTACCAAGCGGCGTTCTGGTCCCAGGCGCCCCAGCTTGGGTAGTACCCACTGTAATCGCCGCAATAGCCTTCCAGCGCTTTGCCGATCTGGTTGAGGCCGCTGAGGCAGGAACTGCGGCGGGCCTTTTCTCGCGCGGCGCTCAGAGCAGGCAGGAGCATGGCGGCGAGGATGGCGATGATGGCGACGACGACGAGCAGTTCGATGAGTGTGAAAGCGGCCGAGAGGTTACGCGAGGTCTTCATAGCGCATCCTTTCCGTTATCGCGCCTGGTCCATTGTAGCAGACGGGGGAGGAGGCTCCGCCGATTCCGCGGCATGTTGGGCGCTGGAACACGCCGTGTCTTCGGTGCGCTCGCCTTGGCCGATGGCCGGCCCGAACGGGGCGTAGCTTTGCCTGAGAACAAGGTTGGGTGGGCCGATGGAGTGCACGCGCGGCTCGACGGGGCTGCCTTGTTCCCACAGCGTGAGGAGGCGGATGACCTCGTCGGCCAGGGCGGGGGTGTTGCCCAGGATGTCCACGCTGGTGAGGGTGGGGCGGCAGACTTCGGCGAGTTCGGTGTTGCCTCGGCCGATGATGGCCAGTGGGGCGGGGACGCCGACGCCGGCCTGGCGAGCGGCGGTGGCGATTTCGAAGGCGGCGCGGTCGTCGCCGGCCAGGACAAGGAGGGGGCCGTCCGCAAGGAGCCGCCGGGCTTCAACGATGGTGGCTGGGCCGACGTCTTCGTAGAAGCGTTCGGTGGGGACGGATAGGGTGTGGACTTCGAGACGGGGGTGCCGTTGTGCGTGGCGCAGGAAGTCGGCTTCCGTGGCGCGGGCCATGGCCGTGGAGCCGCCGGCCAGGAGGATGCGGCGGGGACCGTGGGTCTCGGCGAGGCGGAAGATGTTTTCGAGCACGGCCTCGAAATCGTGGCAGACGTAGGTGACGCCAGGCCGGGATTCGCGGCCCGCGATGAAGATGAAGGGGCCGCACTCGTGGGCGCCGGCCAGCAGCGCCTCGTGGATCTCGTCCTCTACGGTGCCCAAGCGCGACCGGACCAGAACGGCGGCGGTGCGGTAGCTGCGGAAGGTGCGCACGTGCTGGCGGGCGATCTCGATGTCGCTGCCGTAGATGCCCAAGACGAGCTGCTTGCCCATTCTGGCCAGGCGGAGGCATAGTTCGTTGACTAGAGGGGGCGTAAAGGGGCCGACCATGCCCTCGATAAGGAAGCCGATCATGGGGGATTTTTGCTGGCGCAGCAGGCGGGCGTGGGCGCGGGACACGAAGTTGAGCTGGTCCGCGGCGGCCATGATGCGGCCTCGGGTGGCTTCGGAGATGGGGAGGCCCTTGGCGCCGGCCGGGTTGAGAACCCGCGAGACGGTGGTGGCGCTGACGCCGGCTTGGCGGGCGACGTCGGCAATGGTTACATTTTCGGTGTTCTTGTTCACGATGGGGCATTCTCCGGCGTTGGGGCGTCTTGCGCGTTTTGGCGTGTTTCGCCAGGTTTTTGGGTTATGAAAACGTAAAGCGTGTATCGTTATCATATCGCAAGGTTGGGGATTGTCAAGGGGAAAATGGGAGGCATGGGAGGGATGGGAGGCATGGGAGGGATGGGAGGCATGGGAGGCATGGGAGGCATGGGAGGC
>CAYYEE010000004.1:0-33033 GCA_964470775.1 uncultured Planctomycetota bacterium
TGGACATGGGCGACATGGCCAAGACCATGGGCGCGGTCATGGCGGTGTCGGACTTCCAGGACAGCCTGCGCGACGACCAGGGACGGCCCGTGAAGACCGAGCTGCTGCCGCCCGAGAAGGGCGCCGCGCCGGATGGACACACGCTGAACGCGCTCAAGGTGACCACCCAGGACGGCAAGACGGTGATCATCTACTTCGACGCCTATCATCCGGAGCTGGGCGTGGCCAGGGCGCCTGCGCCCAAGGGCTTCACGCGTGTTGACAAGGAGGCCGCCAAGAAGGTCCCGGCCGCCAAGGAAGCCGGCGCCAAAGAGGAAAAGCCCAAGCCCAAGAACGACGGCGGGCTGTTCGAGGACTGAGACGACCGGCCGCTCCATCTCATGGCGGACAGCCCGTTGAGACGAGGAGGACACGAACATGAACATGGCCATTCCGCGTCTCCTGACCCGCCAAGGTCTCGGTGTCGCGCTGGCGTTTGCGGCCGTCTCCCTGGCTCTGTCCCAGGAGCAGGGGGGCATCCACATCTCCAAGTCCCCCGAGGCTCAGGCGCTGGCGCGCGATCTCCTGCCCAAGGTCAACGCCGCTTCTTTCCGCATGGAGGACTCGGGCGTCCAGGGGTTTCGCATCTCCTACACCCTCCTGCTGGAGCGCACGGGCCAGGAACTCGGCCGTTTGGGGTGGTGGCGCAAGCCCGGCGAGGCGAGATGCCACGTCCGCTACATCCCCAACCCCGGCGTCGAGACCGATGAGCAGTCCATTGAAGCCGCCAAGACGGTGTTGACGGATTGCCTTGTGGCCTTGAAAGACAATGGCCAGCTCTACGCGGTTGAGCACGAAGGCCAGTATCTCATCGCCGACTTTGAAGGCGTGACGGAAGAAGTGACCGGCTGGGTCATTGCGGCCAACAAGGACTTCTCCAACATTCGCAAGATCGTCGTCTTCGCCGATGGCGGCAACGAGATCACGCACTTGATGACGGAAATGCAGGCCAAGCGGATCCGCCAGAACCCGGAAGCGAGGTACACCCAGGGCATGATGGTCGTCCGCCGGGCGGCCGACGGCTCCCAAGTGACCCAGTTCGTCACGGTCTCGTTCGGTCACTATGCCGATGCCTCAGCCACTCTCAACGAGGCGAGGAAAGGCCCCATCATCCCGCGATCCATCTTCGTGATGCGCGAGATTGGCGGCCGGAAGACGCGGTGGGTTCTGCGCGTGGACAACGCCACGTTCGATCCGCCCGTCGCGTCTCCCCGTCGCGCTCCGGGAGACGGCGCCCGGAATCAGGGCAAGGAAGGCGACGCGGCCGCGCTGGTTAAGCGTGTCCGCGAGGCGTGCGGCGCCACTCTTCCCGCGAACGTGGTCGTGCTCGAGGCGGCGTATTCGATCCAGAAGGACGGCGCTTCGGCCGGCGCGTTGCGAGTGCGCTGGACCCCCGGCATGAGCCGTCCGTCCGTTCAGGTGGACCGGCTGACCGGGCTCGATGCTGAGTGGGTGGGCGTGTGCATGGGGCGCGTGCTGACGCGCGCGTTGATGCTGGGCTATCCTTTTGACGATGCGAGCGCGCGCGTGACCAGCGCGGCCAACGGGGGCCACGTCTATGAGGTCAAGGAGGCGGGCGGCGCCGTCATCCGACTGGCCGTGGACGCCGCCGGACGTCTTGTTCAAGAGGGCGAACGGGAGCCTGATGGCACGCGCATGGATACTCGTTTCAGCGTCGCGGAGTCTGGCGGGAAGTTCTTCTTGCGCGGTTTTACCGACACGGCCGGCAAGGGCGAATCGTCGGTCGCCAGCGAGTACTCCTTGACCTACACGCGCCAATACGGCCCCCCGCTCCCCAAGCGCGTCAAGCTCTCTCATCTGGGGTGGGGGAAGACGTTTGTCGCCGAGCTTGAGAACGCCACGGTCACCGTGGAGAAGACCGTGGAGATGGCCGGGGACTCGGGCCCTGCGCCCGCCGACATCGTGGCGGGACAGGTTTCCACGGATCCCACCTGGGGCTACAAGCGCGACAACCCCATCAAGGTCGGTTCCGAACCTGCCGGCAAGCAGGAGATGCTTCAGATTATGGCCGGCGTGATAGCCGTGGGCGAGTACCTCAGCCACTTGCGCGACGGCAAGTACCGTCCCTTCAAGGACGTCCGGGATTTGAGCCGGGTGGGAACGTGCGCCGACGGCCACGGCCTGACGGCGCAGGAACTGACAGACCAGGACGGGCGCAAGGTAATCCTCTACTTCGACATGTTCCACCCCGAGGAAGGCGTGGACAAGGTCAAGGCGCCCAAGGGGATGTTCTTCAGCCGGGAGAAGCACAAGAAGAAGGACTGAGACGCGCGGGCCAGACACCCTGTCTGACGAGTCCGCCCCGTCTGGCTCGCCGGACAGGCCGGACAGCTACTCGTAGCGCAGGGCCTCGATGGGGTCGAGGCAGGCGGCGCGGTAGGCGGGGTAGTAGCCGAAGAAGATGCCCACCGAGGCCGAAACCGCCAGCGATAGGATCACGCTGTACGGCTCCACGATGGTCGTGTATTCGGAGTAGCGCTCCACGGCGGCGGCCACGCCAAAGCCCGCGGCGATGCCCAGCGCGCCGCCGAGGCCGCTGATGAGCACCGACTCGATCAGGAACTGGCGCAGGATGTCGCGGTCGCGCGCGCCAATGGCCTTGCGCACCCCGATCTCGCGCGTGCGCTCGGTGACGGTCACCAGCATGATGTTCATGATCCCGATGCCGCCTACCACCAGCGAGATGCCGGCGATGCCGCCCAGCAGGATGGTGAAGGTCTGGATGATGGACGAGGCCGTCTCGATCAACTCGGCCTGGTTGCGCACGTGGAAGTCGTTGTCGGCTTCGGGCCGCAGCCGGTGGCGTTTGCGCAGGAGCTGGGTGACGGCCGCCTCCATGCCGATGAGGTCGGCGCCATCGCGCGCCTTGAGGTCAATCTCCGACAGGTGGATCTGGCCGAAGACCTGGCGCATGGCCGTGAGGTAAGGGATGACGACCATGTCGTCGGGGTTGAACCACCCCTGGTCGCCCTTGGCTTTCAGCACGCCCAGCACGCGGAAGTTGATGCCTTTGATCTTAATGACGCTGTCCACGGGGTTCTGTTCGCCAAAGAGGTCCTCCGCGGCCTTGGCGCCCAGGATGGCCAGGCGCGCGGCGCGGTTCTCTTCTTCCGAAGAGAAGCCGCGGCCCTTGTCGAGCTCGAAGTTGCGCAGGGACAGGTAGGTCAGCGTCGAACCCGCGATGGTCGTGTTCGTGTTGTGGTTGAAGTACTTGACCTGGGCGCGGCCCATGACCAGCGGCGCCACGGCTTCCACGCCGGGAACCTTGGCTAGGATCGCTTCCGCGTCTTCGACTCTGAGGCTGCGATAGCTGGCGCTGGAACGCACGCCGCCTCGGGTGGCCGCGCCGGGGCGCACGATCAGCAGGTTCATGCCCATGGCCGTCATCCGGTCCAAGACCTGCTTGCGCGCGCCCGAACCCAGCGCCAGCATGGAGATGACCGCGGCCACGCCGATGATGATGCCCAGCATGGCCAGGAACGAGCGCAGCTTGTTCGCGCAGAGGCTGCGCAGGGCGACTTTGATGATGGTCCAGATCAGCATGAGCCGCCCTCCCCCTGGAAAGGACGGCCATCGCGCATGTGAATCTGCCGGCCGCAGTAGCTGGCCACGTGCGCGTCGTGCGTGACGAGGATGATCGTGCGGCCCTGGGCGTTGAGGCTCTTGAACAGCGCCAGGATCTCTTCGCCCGTGCGGCTGTCCAGGTTGCCCGTGGGCTCGTCGGCCAGCAGGATGGCGGGGCTGGTGACGATGGCGCGGGCAATGGCCACGCGCTGGCGCTGGCCGCCGGAGAGCTGGTTGGGCTCGTGGCTCATGCGGTCGGCGAGCCCCACCGTGACCAGGGCCTCGGCCGCGCGGGCGCGCGCGTCATGGCGGCCGGCGTAGAGCAGCGGCATCTCCACGTTTTCGAGCGCGGAAAGGCGCGGCAGCAGGTTGAACGACTGGAACACGAACCCGATGCGGCGGTTGCGGATGGCGGCCAGGCGGTCCTTGGACAGGCGCGCCACGTCCTCGCCCGCCAGCCAGTACTCCCCGCTGTCCGGCCGGTCCAGGCACCCGATGATGTGCATGAGCGTGGACTTGCCGCTGCCCGAGGGGCCGGTGATGGCCACCATTTCCGATTCGTTAATGGTGATGTCCACCCCGTCCAGCGCGCGCACCTCGCTGGCGCCGAGCTGGTACGTCTTGCGCAGGCCCCGGGTCTGGATGATCATCTCTGCCTCGCGGCGCCGCCCATCATGTTCCGCCGCATCCGCTCGCGGTTCTCCTCCGACCTGGCCTGGATCGCCTCTCGACTCCAGCGGCTCGACGCGTCCGATTTCTGCAACACGACGCGGTCGCCTTCCTCCAGGCCTTCCACGATCTCGATGATCTCGCCGTCGCTGACGCCGGTCTTGATGGGCCGCTCCTCCACGCCGGAGGCGGTTTTGACCTTGGCGAAGGCGCCGCCGTCGCGGCGGATGACGGCGGCCACGGGCGCCACGAGCGCGTTGTCCCGCTCCGCGGCCACGATCTCGATGTTGGCCGTCATGGCCGGCTTGAGCAGCGCGCGCCGCGGGCCCTTGACTTCGATCTTCACCTCAAAGGTGACGACGTTCGACGCCTCCACGCCTTTGGCCGCCACGCGGACCACCTCGCCGGGGAAGGACACGTCGCGGTGGGCGTCCACGGTGATGCGCGCGCGCTGGCCCGCGGCGATGCGGCCGATGTCGCTTTCGTCCACGGCCGCCAGCACAAAGATCTTGGACAGGTCCACGATGGTCATCACCGTGGCGCCGCCGCCCACGTTGCTGATGGCTGACGCGATGATCGTGCCCACTTGGACATTGCGGTCCGCCACCACGCCGTCCATGGGCGCCGTCACCGTGGTATCGCTGAGCCGCTCGCGCGCGTCCGAAAGCGCCAGCCGGTCCGACTCCACCTGCGCCTCCGCGATCTTCAGGTCCTGGCGCCGCGACTCGATGGCGATCTCGCGCGTCTTGAGCTCCTCGATGCGCACGCGCGCGTTGCGCAGGCCGGCTTCGGCCTCGGCCTGGGCGCTCCGCGCGGCGTCGTACTCCTCGGGGTTGGTGACGTTCTGCTTCAGGAGCTGGGAGACGCGGCTCAGGCGGGCCTGCGCCTCGCGGTCGCGGACCTCGGCCGACTCCAGCGCGGCCAGCGCGCGCGATCGCTCCGTGGCCAGGTCGCGTTCCGCCACTTGCAGGTTCAGCCGGGCCTGCGCCAGCCGCGCTTCCGAGACAGCCAGCGCGATCTCGGCGCGCTTGACGGAACGCTCTTCATTGGATGGGTCAAGCTGCAGCAGCAGGCTGCCCTTCTTCACGGCGTCGCTGACGTCCACCGGCAGCTTCACCACCTCGCCGCTGGCCTTGCACTTGATGGCCACTTCCTCGAGGGGCACGACCTTGCCGGTGGTCTGCACCACTAGGCGGACCGCCCCTTTTTTGACCTCGGCCACGCGTTGCTCCGGCGCCGCCGATCGCGCCGGCGCTTGCGCGTGAGGCCGCCATTTCCACGCCGCCGCGGCGGCCAGAGCCAACACCAACAGCAGCAATGCCTTCTTCATGGGAGCGCGTCTCCGGCGGCCAGCCCGGCCTTGCGGGGGAGGGCCTATGCTCTCGGCGGGCTCTTGAAGTCGAGGATCTTGCCGCCCCCGGCGCCGCCCAGGCCCACTTCATCTGGACGGATGATGCGGCTGGAGGCTTCGCGGCGCAGGCGGGAGATCTCTTCCTCGATGCCCTTGCGCGCCTCTTCGATGTGCGGCTGGGCCGTGGCCTCGAACTTGCCAAAGGCTTCCTTGACGGACTTGGCCTCGATCTCGAAGGAGACCGGAATCTGCTGAACGCCCATGGGCGTGGAAAGGCCCAGCGTCACCTGGCCCATGAATTGCTGCGCGCCGGTCTCGATGTCGGTGAGCACCTCGATCTGGCGGACGGGGAAGCGGGCGCTCTCGTCGGCGACCTGTTCAATGTAGTCTTCGCGTTTGTAAATCATGGCTTCTTTCCGAATGGGGCGCCACGGCCGGGCGCGGCGGCGCTGCCTGGGGAAGGGCCGGCGCCGGCTCCACGCCGGCCCGCCCACGTCCGCCTTGATGCAGCTCAAGACGTAATCGGTCTATTTTACCACAACCGGGGCAAAGGGCAACGGCCGGGAACGGCGAAGGCGCCGCGCATGGTCGTTGACACCCGCCGGAACCTGCCGTATAGTAAACCTCTACGCAGGGACGCCCCCGGCGGGCGCATTGGCCGCGCCAGCGGATGGGAGGCTGGCGTTGTTGGGGAAAAACCGCCGAACGCCGGCGGTTTTTTGGAGCTGCGAACGGGGCCCTTGGCGTTGCGCAACCGGCGCGGGAGTGGCGGAGCATGGCGGACGTCGGGCGTCAATATCAGCGATTCGTCATTGACGGCGCCAACTTGGACATCCAGACCGAAGGGGGGCTGCTGCGCCTGGGCGGCAAGAAGAACTTTGGGGCGCAGATGCTCAATATCAGCCAGGGAGGCTTGCAGTTCCTGGCCAAGAACGACGTGCCCGTCAAGGAGAAGGACAAGCTCTCCATCACCGTCATCCTGCGCGATCAGCGCAACCTGAAGCTCTCCGGGGAGCTCGTTTGGCGCCGCGAAACGCCTGACCGGCCCTTCATCATCGCCGGCGTCAAGTTCGGCGACATCGACCCGGCCATGGCCCGGACTCTTCGGGACATGGAACACGACTTCATGAAGTCGCAAGAGCAGGAAATGGGGGGCCAGACGGGCCGTCTGATCCGCGCCTTTGCCTTGCCGCCGGAGGAATCGGGCCGGGACGTCGCCGCGGCCCAGGCCGCCGAGGCCAAGCGCTTTGGCCAGTCGGGCAAGCGCCAGGTCCAGAGACCCGTGGCGCTGCTCAACCTCATCTCCAAACTCGAGACTTTCCAGGTGACGGACGAACTGGTTCTGGGCGTGCTGGAGGCGGCCGAGCAGAACCTGGGCGTGGAGGACTTGTTCAAGACGAACGGGGACGTCGTGGAGGAAGCGCGTCCGCGCCGGCCGGCGGCGGAACCCAAGAAGGAAATCGAGAACAAGCCCATTCCCATCTACCGGCTGGCCCCGGAAACGCGGCTGCACTTCAGCGAAGAGGGCATGCCCGTGGCGCCGCCGGTGGACGCGCTTTTCTACAGCAAGCTCGACGCGGCCGAATGCTTCGCTTGCGAGCTCCAGACCGACCGCATGTCCCGCGCGGATGGCGGCCTTTCGTTCGTGCCGGGCGACGTGGTCATTTTCAGCAAGTCGGCCAAGGTGGAGAATGGGTGCTACGCCTTTGTGGCCACCAAGTCGAGCAACGAGTTCACGCAGGTCTTTTTCGGCCAGGACGACCAGATCCGGCTGCGGCCGCAAAACGGGAACAACCCGGAAGTGTCCTTGAAGCGCGGGGAGGTCAAGATCTGCTACCGGATGGTCGCGCGCCTGCAGAAGTTCTGAGCCGTCCCCGCCGTTCTCCTCCCGATCGCATGAACCACGATTCCGCCAACGCTCTGTCCTTTGCTCCTGAACCGCGCCGCCTGGCGCTGGCGGTGTGGCTGGCGGTCTCCGCTCTGATTCACATGAACGCGCTGCTGCTCTGCTCGAGGAACGCCGCGGCCGCGGCCGCGCCGGCCGCGCTGGAGATGGAGCTGGCCCAGGAACCGGCGCCCAAGGCTGTCGCGGACAAGCCGGAACGCAACTACGTGGACATGCCCGAGGCTGTGCCCGACGAGACGCCGGCGGCCGCGGATACGTCGAACATCGGCCTGCGCAACCTGCTGGCGAGGGACCACTCGGACGCGGAGAAGCCTGGCCCGGAGCCGAAGTCGGATATCGGCGTCGACGCGCCTGTGTATCACCTGGGCGGTCCGAGGGGCGTTCCTTCGCAGGAGTCACAGACGCCGCCGGCGCAACCCCCGGCCGAGCAGGCCAAGCCTTTGCCGCCAGAGTCTCCAGCGCCCGAGTCCGAGAGCGCTCGGGCGCAGCCCCCTCCGCCTCAACCTCCAACCCCGCCCGCTCCCGCGTCCCCGCCGGCCGCCGCGTCCGAACCCGCCGTGCAGACGCCGGAGCCGGACTTGCCGGCCGCGCCGTCTGAACCGGCCGCCGTGGCGATGGCGCCCAAGCCGGCCCCGGCGCCGCCCGAACCTCAGCCCAAGCCTGAGCCCGAGCCTGAACTCAAGGCCGAGGCCAAGCCCGAACCCAAGCCCAAGTCCATGCCCGATTTCAACGCGCTCTTTCCGCCAGAAGCCAAGGCCGAGGCCGCGCCGCCCCGGCCCCGCATCGCCGCGCGCGTGCCAGGATCGCCCTACACGCTCACCATCGAAGAAGAGGCGTTCATCCCCAAGACGCCCCACGGCGGCGCGGCGTTGCGCGGCGCGCCTCAGTACAACGTCAAGTGGGACGAATACGCGCCTTACTACAAGCGGCTGTTCGCGCACATCCGCGCCGCCATGGAGCTCAGAGAGCGGCTCAGTTACCGCCGCCCGCTGCTTCTCGCCAAGCCGCGGCGCATCGCCGTGTCCTTCAAGCTGCTTCGCGACGGCCGTTTCGAGGGGTTGAACATTGATGAGGACGGCGGTTTGCCCCTCGTGGCGTCGGACCTGGCCAGCGGAGTGCGGTCCGCGTCGCCCGCGGACGCGTTCCCGCCTTACATTAAGGAAGACTCGCTCGACATCCAGATCAGGGTGTATGTCGAGTAGCGCGCCGCGCGACCGGGCGCAGGGCCGGCCGCGGGAAAGGAGACAGGAAACGCATGGGATGGGAGCCGGAGTTCATTCAGCAGGGCGGCAGCGTCATGTACATCCTGCTGGGCTGTTCGGTCATTGGTGTGGCCGTGGCTTTGGAGCGGGGGTTCGCCCTGCGGCGCAACGCCGTGGCGCCGCGGCGGCTGCTGGAGGCCATCGGGCGGCTGCGGGGGCGCGAAGACGTGGAGGCTCTGGCTGGAACGAGCCTGCTGGATGACACGCCGCTGGGCCGCGTGGCCAGGGTCGTCGTGGAGAACCGCCGCCGTCCCCGCGCTGAGACCGAGGAGCTCATGGTGGTGGAAGGCCGGCGGGCGGCTACGGCGCTGGAGCGCGGGCTGGGGCTTATCGAGGTCGTGGCGGTCACAGCGCCTCTTCTGGGTCTGCTCGGCACGGTCATCGGCATGGTGGAGATCTTCGGCTCCTTTACCGAGGCCCAGGGCAACCTGCCCCAGGGCATCAAGAAGGCCCTCTACACCACGGTGGCCGGCCTGTCGCTGGGCATTCCTATGCTTACGCTCCACATCTTCTACAGCCGGCGCATGGAGCGGCTGGCCGTGCTGCTGGAACAGGCGTCCATCACCTTGTTGAACCGTCTCTACAGCCGGGGCGGGCAGGAGGGCGGCCAGTGACCCCCGCCTTCCAGAGCGGCCGGCGCTTCCACACCCCCAAACCCCGCCTCGTCACGATTAACGTGACCTCTCTGGTGGACGTGTTGTTCCTCCTGCTGATCTTCATCCTGCTCTCCACCACGTTCAAAGCGCGGCCCATGGTCAAGGTGGACCTGCCCCGCGCCGGCAAGGCGCCCATCGCCTCGGCCGGCGAGCGGATCACCCTGGCCATTTCCAGCGATGGCGCCTACCACCTCGAAGGCGGCGTCATCGCCCGCAAGGACCTCGCCGCCAGCCTGTCCGCCCTGCGCCAGGGCGGGGCCGTGGACCGGCTGTCCGTGGAGGTGGACCGCGCCGCTCCGGCCGAGGCCCTCGTCTTTGCCCTTGACGCGGCGCGCGCCGCCGGTTATAAACAAATCATTGTGCCCACTGTCCACGAAAGGAACTAGCATGCCAGACACAGAGAATCGCGAGAAGGTTCTGGTGCTGACGTCCTTTCACCGCATCGAAGGCGAGATGCAGACCGGCCCCGATGGAACGCTGTGGGATTTCAAGCACCGCGCCGCGGACCGGTTCATGACCGTCTACGACGCGCAGTTCTTCCGGGCTGATTCCGGCCTTAGAGACTACGACGCGGCGGAAGTGGAAGTGAACAAGGACCACGTGGTGGCCGTGTTCCGCGAACGAGACCTGGCGTTTATGCGCAAGGGAGGCCCGGCCTGATGCGTCGTCTTTGCCTGGCGGCGGCGGCCATCGCATGGGTGGCGGCGGGGTGTCTGGGCGGTCCGCCCGCCCAGGAACACAGCGTCTACGGACGGGCCGTCATCCGTTCGCCCAGAGCGATGTACGCCTTTGCGGCGGCTCGCGACAGTTCTCTTCGGTGCGACGAGATGCTGGCTTCGGCCGTGGCCCAGAACGCGGAGCGCCGGCAGCGCATCCGCGAGCAGCAGGACCTGTATGTCGAAGCCGGCGTTATGCGCAACTACCGGATTGGCAGCCGCGACAAGCGCGAAGCCGACGCTCGCAACATGGATGGCGACGCGGATGGCATGGAGGCGCAGATTCGGAACCGCAAGAAGGTCGTGGAGACCGTCTACGACTGCGCCTCTTGGTATAGCCGCCATCGCGACACCGAGATTCGGCGTGTCCACGACTATTTGCGGTGGCCCGTTCCTTCGGACGGGCGGGTGGACTAGGATGGCTCTCTCCGCCCGGCCGGCGCGGCGCTGGTTCCCCCCCGAGTCCTTTTACACGGACGAGAAGTGCCTGCGTTGCGGTGTTTGCTGCGGCTCCACGGACGGCGATCCATGCGAACACCTCCGCCGCGACGACGGGGGCTGGTTCTGCGAGATCTACGCGTCCCGTTTCGGACCGCACACCACGGTCAATGGCATCCCGTTCGACTGTGTCAAGATCCAGCGCGTTATCGAGACGTCCGGCGGCTACAGTGGCTGCAGCTATGTGCAGGAAATCCGGCGACTGCGCCAGGAACGGGGCGAGCCAACCACGGATCTCGGCCGGATGGCCGACCCGCGGGGTTAGCCCGGCCACCCGGAGGTCCGGAGCGCCGCGCCCCGCGCCTCGGGCGCGAGCGGAGGGGCGTTCCTTGAGAGACTGTCGGCTGTTCGGCGTTTTCGTGACACAAGCCAGCCGCGCAGCCGCCGGCGCGGCGGATGCGCTCGCGGCGTTCGCGGGTGGAGACTTTTAGGGCGATGAGCCGCCGCTTTCCTCTGGGCCTGGCCTTCAACATTCTCATCCTCGCCGCCGGCGCCGCGGCCGGCTTCTGGATCAGCGGCCGGCGCCAGGCCTCCGCGCCCGCCCCTGTCGTCCCGCCGCCTCCGGAGTCCTCAACCCAGCCGCCAGAGCCCGGCTTCTCTCGCGAGCAGGCCGCGGATGAATGGCCGTTCTTCCGCGGGCCTTCCACGGTCGGGCTGGCCAAGGACGGCGTCTGGCCCACCGCGTGGGACGCGGCCAGCGGGCAGAACATCCTGTGGACAGCGCCTTTGCCCGGGCCAGGCAAGAGCTCGCCCGTGGTGTGGGGCAACCGCGTTTTCGTTACCTCTGGCGCGGAGAACAGCCAGGCCGCACACTGTTTTGACCTCGAGACAGGCCAGAGGCTCTGGAGCTCCGTGGTCCCGGCGGCCAAGCGCGATTGGCCGGCCCAGGACCTGAAGGTCTTGGCCGACACCGGCTACGCGGCGCCCACGCCGGCGGTGGACGGGCGCCGTCTCTACGTCACCTACGCGTCGGCCGACGTGGCCGCGTTGGAGGCGGAAACGGGCAGGCTGCTGTGGTCGCGCAACCTGGGCCGGCCCGACAGCGCCTACGGGCTGGCCTCCTCGCTCGTGCTCCACGGCAACCTTGTCATCCTCCAGCTCGACCGCGGCGCGGACGAAAGCGCGGGGCTCTCGTCGCTCATCGCCATGGACACCGCCACGGGCAAGACGGTGTGGCAGAGCGCGCGGCCCGTGCCCAATTCCTGGTCCACGCCCATTCTCGTGGGCGCCGGCGCCGCGGCGCGGCTCATCACCACGGCCGCGCCGTGGGTGATGGCCTACGACCCGGCCAGCGGCCGCGAGGTGTGGCGCGCCAGGGCGCTGTCGGGCGACGTGGCGCCTTCGGCCGCCTATGCCGACGGCGTCGCCTACGTCACCAACGAATACGCCCAGGTGGCCGCCATCCGCGCCGACGGCCAGGGCGACGTCTCCGCGACGCATATCGCGTGGACCTCCGAGGAAGGCATGTCCGACGCGTCGAGCCCGGTGTGCGGC
Organism: uncultured Planctomycetota bacterium; assembly: GCA_964470775.1. Classification (GTDB taxonomy): domain Bacteria; phylum Planctomycetota; class Brocadiia; order CAIUPP01; family CAYYEE01; genus CAYYEE01. The sequence goes on from CAYYEE010000004.1 coordinate 12,177, forward strand.
GGAGGCTTTCTCCTCCAGGCGCACAGCAGCGGACGCGTGACCTGTTTTGAGGCGGCGGGCGGCAAGCTGCTGTGGGACAAGGAGCTCAAAGGGCAGTTCTGGGCTTCGCCGGTCTTGGCTGGCGGCAGGGCCTACCTGTCCAGCGACCGGGGCGTGACCTACATTTTCACTCTGGGACCGGCGTGGGCCGAACCGTTCCAGGCCAGCGTGGGCGAGGCGGTCTATGGCACGCCCGCCTTTGTGCGCGGCCGCATCATCCTGCGCGGTGAGAAGCGGCTGTTCTGCGTCGGCGTCAAACAAACGAATTAGAGGAGTGGCGCGTGGCCGAGTCTGTGTGGCTGGTTCGCGACGGGAAGGCGGAGTTCCGCGTGGAGGTGTGGCCTCCCCAGGACGCGGAGGGCATCCGAGAGGCTTTGACCGAGCTGGTGATTCACCTGGAGGCGTGCCTGGCCGCGCCGGTCCCGTGGTTCGACCGCTTGGCGCCGGCGCCGGGGGCGCGGCTTGTGCTGCGCTCCAGCCCGGCCGCGGGCCTGGGACGCGAGGAATACCGCATCACGGCGGAGCCCGGCGTGGTGACGCTGCTGGCCTCGACGCCGACGGCCATGACCCATGCGGTTCACGATTTTCTGGAGCGCGCTTTTGGCGTGCGCTGGCTGTGGCCGGGCATGACGGGCACGGTGACGCCCAGGGCGCGCGACGTGGCCTGGCCCCTGGGCGAGACCACGCACAAGCCCGACTGGGCTTGGCGGCGGCTGTGGGTGGGCGGCGCCTTCTGGCGCGAGGACGACTGCTGGCTGGCGGAGCTGAAGAAGGGCGGGGTCCGCCCCGGAACGCTGGCCGAACTGGAGCTGTGGCAGAAACGCAACCGGCTGGGCGGTCTGCGCATCGCGGACGGCCACCGGTGGGCGCAGATCTGTTCGCCTCTGGAGTATGGCCCGACCCATCCGGAGTACTTCGCGCTGATCAACGGCGCGCGCGACACGGCTCTCCACGACGGCAAGCACGGCAACCAGCCTTGCACCACCAACCCGGACGTCATCCGCCATACCGCCGATTACATCAAGGCCCAGTTCCGCGCGCGGCCAGAGCTTGACGGCTTCAGCCTGGCCGTGAACGACGGCATGGGCTTTTGCGAGTGCGACGCTTGCAAGGCCCTGGACGCCTGGGCCGGCGCGGCCAAGCGCCAGGACGGGGTGTTTGACGATCTGACCCGAGAAGACACGGCGGCGCCGGGCGCCGTGGCGGGCTGCCCGGCCATCACGGACCGCATGTTGCGCTTCGCCAACGACGTGGCCGCGCAGGTGGCCCGGGAGTTCCCGGACAAGCTCTTGCTTGTGCTCATCTACAGCGTGTACCGCACGCCGCCGCGGCGCGTCAAGCTGGCGCCCAACGTCATCGCTCAGTTTTGCACCATGACGTGGTCGCACGCCGCGCCGGCCATCCACGACCGCGAGATCGCTGTCTTGGAGGCTTTGGCCGCGTGGACGCAGGAGCGCGGCGTCTATGACTACTTCGTCAACGGCGCCAACGGCTCCATGCCTCGCGGTTTTGCCCGCGTGTTCTGGCGCAGCGCCCAGAAGTACTACGCCCTGGGCTGCCGCCATTTCGCCTCGCAGGCGGGGCTCGACTTTTCGACCGGCGGGCTGGCCTACTACGCGGCGGCCCGCCTGCTCTGGAATACGCGCCAGGAGTTCGACGCCGTGTTCGAGGACTACTGCGCCTCGGGTTTCGGCCCGGCCGCGCCGCAGGTCCGGCGCTATTTTCAAGCCTTCATGGACCGGTGGGAGGAGGCCGAGGGCGGGGCGCGTCTGGGCGCCAAGGAGATGGTCTTGCAGGCGCCGCTGCTCTACCCGGGCGCCTGGCGCGCCGCCCGCCGCGCCGAGCTGGACGAGGCCCTGCGCGTTTGCGGCGACGACGACGCCTCGTTGCGCGTCGCGTTTCTGGCCGAAGGGCTGGACTTTCTGGACCTGCTGTGCGAAGCCGGCGTGGCCGCGCAGGACCTGCTGGCCCTTGGCGCGCCTTCGGATGGCGCCGAGTGGAGAGGGTGGCTGGCGTCGCGGCCCGAAGCCGCCGCCAAGGCGCGCGAGGCCGTGGACCGCTGGCGCAAATTGACCGGCTGGGTGGACACCCACCGCGACGGTTTCTGGTTCTCGGCCATGTGGTTCGACTATCAGCGCGCCGCGCGCGGGGGGCTGTTGGGCGGCTGGTTCCAGAAGCTCGCGGCCGCCGCGGGAGAGACATCATGACGAGGAGAGAGGCGGTCAAACGCGCGCTGGCCTTTGCGCCGGCTTCGCCTGCGCCGTACAACCTCGACTTCACCCGCGACATGCGGCGCAAGCTGCAAGAGCATTGGGGCCGCGAGGACGTGGACGAGGCGGTGGGCAACTTCATGCTGCAGATCAACGTGGGCTCCAACGCCGGCGCGGAGGTGAACCGCGTGGCCGCCGGTCTCATGAAGCCGCTGGGGCCCGGCCACTGGCTCGACGAGTTCGGGGTGGACTGGGATAAGAGCGCCGGCGACGACATCGGCCTGCCGGCCAACCAGGTCGTGGACGCGCCTGACGCGGACAAGCTGTCCCTGCCGGACCCGGCGGACCCGCCGCGGTGGAAGGGTTATGAGCGGATCAAGGCCACGGCGGGCGACCGCTACGTGCTGGCCTGCTTCAGTTCGCCGCTGTTCCAGCGCGCCTGGTTTCTGCGCGGCATGGCCCAGTGGCTGATGGACCTGGCCGGCGAGCCGGAGTTCGTGGAGGCGCTGCTGGACAAGCTGATGAGCTTCAGCCTCGGCGTCGTGGCCCAGATCGCGCGTCGCGGCGCGGACGGGGTGTTTTTCTACGACGACTACGCGCAGCAGACGGGCCTCATGCTCTCGCCGGGCATGTTCCGCCGGTTCTTCAAGCCCCGTCTGGCGCGCATCTTTTCGGCCGTGCGCCAGGCTGGCATGGATGTGTTCTTTCACTCCTGCGGCGATGTGTCCGCGGTGCTCGAAGACCTGCGCGAGGCCGGCGCCCAGGTGTTCAACCCGTTCCAGCCCGAGGTGATGGACGTGGAGGAGATGGCGCGCCGGTTCGCCGGCCGGCTGGCGTTTTACGGCGGCGTTTCAACGCAGAAGACCCTGCCCTATGGCAAGCCCGACGACGTGCGGGCCGAGGTCCGCCGCCTGCGCAAGATTTTCGCCGGCGGCGGCTACATCTTGGCGCCGGCGCACGCCATCCAGCGCGACGTGCCTGTCGAGAACGTGCTGGCGCTGCTGGAGGCGGCGCGCGAGGCGTGAGAAGGGGGGGCGCGCCCGGCAGGGCCGGACAGGTCCGGCAAGTTCGACGGGTCTGAAACGTCAGACGACGATCGAGGAGAAACCACCGTGGCCAAGAGAACCAAGCAGAAACCCGCTTACCTTGACGCCTCGCTGAGCGCCGACACCCGCACGCGCGACCTGCTGCGGCGCATGACGCTGGAGGAGAAGGTCCGCCAGATGAGCACGCGGCGCATCGAGGACCTGGCCAAAGAAGGCCCCATTTCGGCCAAGACCCTGAGCGCTTTCTTCGGCGGCCAGAGCATCGGCTGCCTCGAAGACGCCCGCCAGGCGCCGGCCGACTCGGCCAAGGCGGTCAACGCCGTGCAGAAGTACCTTATCGAAAAGACGCGGCTGGGCATTCCGGCCATGGTCTTCTGCGAAGGGCTGCACGGCCTGTTCTCGCCCGGGGGCACGGTCTTCCCGCAGGCCATCGGGCTGGGCAGCACGTTCAACACGGACCTGATCGAGCGCATGGCCGCGGTGATCGCCAGGGAGGCGCGCGCCGTGGGCGTGGCGCAGGCGCTGTCGCCCGACCTGGACCTGGCGCGCGACCCGCGTTGGGGGCGGGTGGAAGAGACCTACGGAGAGGACCCGTTTCTGGTGGCGCGCATGGGCGCGGCGTACGTGCGGGGCATGCAGGGGCCGGGCCCGGCCGTGGGACCGGACAAGATCGTGTGCACCGTCAAGCATTTCGCGGCGCACGGCTCGCCCGAAGGCGGCGTCAACCTGTCGCCCGTGGCCGGCGGATTGCGCGATCTCTACACGCTCTACTTGCCGCCGTTCCGCGCGGCGGTGGTGGAGGCCGGCGCTTTGTGCGTCATGCCTGCTTACAGCGAGTATGACGGCGTGCCCGCGTCGGCGAGCAAGCTGCTGCTCACGCGCGTGCTGCGCGAGCAGTGGGGGTTCCGGGGTTACACCTTTTCCGATTACGGCGGCATCCATCAGTTGCACACCTTCCACAAGACCGCGCACAGCCCGGCCGAAGCCGGCGCCCAGGCCCTGCGCGCCGGCATGGACCTCGAAGCGCCGGGCGACTACGGGTTCGGCGCGGCGCTGCTGGACTTGGTGTCGCGGGGCGAGGTATCGGCCGACTTGGTGGACCGGGCCGTGGAGCGCATTCTGCGCGTCAAGTTTCTGGCCGGCGTGTTCGACCGGCCCTGGGCCGACCCCAAGGCGGCCGCTCGCGTCGTCAACGCGCCGGCGCATCGGGCCTTGGCCCGCCAGGCGGCGCAGGAATCCATCGTCCTGCTCAAGAACGCCAAAGACCTGCTGCCGCTGAGTCCAGACCTGGGTTCCATCGCGGTCATCGGCCCCAACGCGGCCGTGGCGCGGTTCGGCGATTACTCGTGCAGCAAGGACAGCGCCGTCACGCCGCTGGCCGGCATCCGCGCGGCCGTGTCGCGCAAGACCTTGGTGCGCTATGCGGCGGGCTGCGGGCTGTTCGAGTTGAACCAGGACGGGTTCGCCGAGGCCGTGGAAGCCGCGCGGCAGAGCGAGGCGGCTGTCGTGTTCCTGGGCGGCGCCAGCGCCATCATGGCGGGCGTGGGCTGGGGGCACGACCGCCGCAACTGCACCTGCGGCGAGGGATTCGACCGCTCCGAGCTCGGCGCGCCGGGCGTGCAGGAAGACCTGGTCAAGGCGGTGCTCGCCACAGGCACGCCCACGGTGGTCGTCATGGTCCACGGCCGGCCTTGGTCCATCGACTGGATGGCGGAGCATGTCCCGGCCATCGTGGAAGCGTGGTATCCGGGCGAAGAGGCGGGCAACGCGCTGGCCGACGTGCTGTTCGGCAAAGCGAACCCTTCGGGCAGGCTGTCCATATCCGTGCCGCGCAGCGTGGGCCACGTGCCTGCGTTCTATAACCACAAGCCCTCGGCGCGCGGCTGTTACCACAAACCGGGCGCTCCGGGCGCGCCCGGCCGCGACTACGTCTTCTCGCAGACCACGCCGCTCTACCCCTTTGGGCACGGCCTCAGCTACACCACGTTCAAGTACTCAGCGCTCAAGGCGTCGCCGCGCCGCGTGGCGCCGGGCGGCCGCGTGGAGGTGTCGGTCAAGGTCCGAAACACGGGCAAGCGCGCGGGCAAGGAGGTCGTTCAACTCTACGTTAACGATGTGGTGAGCTCCGTGACCACGCCGGTCAAGGCCTTGCGCGGCTTTGCCAAGGTTGACCTGAAGCCTGGTGAAGCGCAGGATGTCCGCTTTACGCTCGGCCCGGCTGACATGGAACTGCTGGACGAGAACATGAATTGGGTCGTGGAGCCCGGCGAGTTCGAGGTCATGGTGGCCGGGCTGAAGACGTCCTTCTTCGTGAAGGATCCGGACCGCATGGGCCGGCCGTGAAGCGGGCGGCGCGCGGGATCTTGCGCCGTTGGAAGGGAGGGCGACGCGGTGCTGGTTCGGGAAGGCCGCCCCACGATCAACTACCTCGATTCCTATCGCGCCCACTACGGAGGGCGCGAGGACGTTGTGATCCGCCGGCTGGAGCCTGTCGAGGATGAGGCCGGCGTCTTGCGCATCGAGCTGGCCTGCCACAGGCCGGACTTCCGCCATTTTCTTCTTTCGTACAACGGTTGTCCGGCGTTCCCGTCGCTCAACAACCTTCTCATGGCGCGTTTCGGGCCGGCGCGCGCGTGGAAGGGGGCGGCGCGGCCGGTGTATGAAGACGGGCCCGGCGCCACGACCTACGAGATCGCCATCACGTACAAGACGGCGGAGGAATACGCGGCCGAGGGGGAGCCCGCGCCGGCGCGCTACATGGTGAAGATCACGCCGCCGCTGGAGATGGAGGCGCGGACGCCGGAGAGCTGGGTGGTCCTGGCGCCGGACGCCGAAGACCGCCGCTTCGCCCAGGAGACGTGGGGCTCGTGGGTGGCCGGCGCGCCGAGCGACTATGACAAAGCCAAAGGCTTGGCCAAGGCCATCTGCCACGATCTGTGGCCGCGATCGGGCGAGCCGATTCCTGAGATGCGGTACTACTCGCCGTTCCAGATGTACCGCGCCATGATGGAAGGCAAGAGCAAGGGGTTCTGCGTCCAGTTCAACATGATCTTCGTCCACGCGTGCAAGTGCTTCGGCGTCGTCGCGCGCAACATGCACGTGGAACGGCCTGTCCGCTACGGCGCTCCGGCCTCGGTGCTGCTTAACGGCATGCACTGCGCGGCCGAGGCCTATGACCGCGCCATGGACCGATGGATCTTCATGGATACGCGCTTCTACTGCCTGGGGGCGTACCTGGGCGAGGAAGGACCGCTCACCCTTGGCGAGTTCCACCTGTTCATGAGCCAGCCCTACTGGCGCGAGCGGCTGCGCTTCCAGATCTATGACATGGAAACCAAGACCGAGAAGCGGTTGCCCATGAGCGATTGCCCCAGGACCAACATTGATTTCTACTCGGGCTGGAACACGGTGTTCCACGTGGGCTACGAGTGAGACGGCGCGGCGCCGGCCGCGGAGGACCCGTCCGCGGACCGGCTTCACGGGTCTCCTGTCCGGCGAAAGGAAAAAACGATGCTCAACGAACTGACGCGCATCCGCAGAGCGAAGACAGGGCGTTGCTCCTCGTGGGACGTGACCGGCCGCAACCAGGACCGGTGGCTCATCGAGCCGGGCGAGACGCGCGTCTTGGCTGACATCGAGGGGCCGGGCCGCATCACGCACATCTGGATGACCCAGCGCAACCATTACCGCGAATGCCTGCTGCGGTTCACATGGGACAACGCCAAAGCGCCCAGCGTGCTCGTCCCCTTGGGCGATTTCTTCTGTCTGGGCCACGGCATGGTCAACTCGTTCCAGTCCTACTTGTTCACCGCGTCGTCGCGGTATGCGTACACGTTCAACAACGGCTGCGCGTTGAACTGCTACGCCCCCATGCCCTTCCGCGAGCGCGCGAGGATCGAGCTTGTCAACGAGAGCAAGGAGGTCCACGGCCAGTATTTTTACGTGGATTATGAGACGTATCCCGAGCCGCCGGAGGAGGACATGGCTTACTTCCACGCCGAGTTCCGCCGCCAGAATCCGTTTGGCGGTTGGGGACACGAGGTGACGGTGAACGCGCCCGAGGCGAACATCGTTAACAAAGAGCGCGAGGCGTGGAACAACAACTACGTCATCCTGGACACCAAGGGGCGCGGCCACTACATCGGCTGCAACCTCAGCGTGACCAACTTTCAGGGCACGTGGTGGGGCGAAGGCGACGACATGATCTGGGTGGACGGGTACAAGTGGCCGCCGGACCTGCACGGCACAGGCAGCGAGGACTATCTGAATCAGGCGTGGGGCATGCAGCCCAACGCTTTCCTCCGCAACGGATCGTCCATCTTCGAGGGCATGACTCTCCACCCCAACACCCCGGAGCCCTGGTACCGCCGCGGCGGGTACCAGACCAGCTACGTTTTCCACATCGAGAACCCGGTGCGGTTCGAGAAGGAGATCAAGGTGACCATCGAGCACGGCCACGGCAACCACCTCTGCAACGAGATGAGCAGCGTGGCCTACTGGTATGCGGACAAGCCCTGCGCGGCCGTCAAGCCGCCCCCCGTGGCCAAGCGCATGCCGGTGTTGCGCGACAACCAGAACCGCTGGCTTTACGACAAGGCGAATCAGGTGACGACGCAGACGGTGAAGGTGAACAAGGAAATGCGCGCGATGAAGAAGCAGTGGGCGGCGAAGATGAAGGGGGGCAAGTAAGGGGGCGCATGGGAGTGATGGGAGGTTTTGGGGGGATGATTGGGCGTGAGGAGGAGTCCGCTGATGTTCGTTCGCGCGGGTTATCACGGCTTGCCGCCGTATGAGGATCACATCGGGCTGTGGGCGAGGGACCTGAGCCGGTGGGTTCCGGAGCGCGTGTTTGATGGTCACGTGCACCTGGGACCGCCGGAGGCGATGGGGGCGCTGAGCGCGCGGCGCGCCAAGGAGCCGCTCTGCACATTCGCCAGCCTGACCTGGGATCAGTTGAGGGCGGGCTATGGGCGGCTGTTCAGCGGGAAGAGGATCGAGGGGTTGATCGCGTTCGGGTTTCCGCTGCGCGAGGTGGATGTGGATGCGTCGAACGACTGGCTGGCCGGGGTGATGGCGGCGGAGGCGCGCGTGAAGGGGTTCTTCCTGGCGCATCCGACGGACGCGGGCCACGCGCGCGCGACCTTTGACCGCGCTTTGGCCAGGGGCGCGCGGTTCCGCGGCGCCAAGCCTTATTTTGATTTCCTGGGCAAGAGCAACTACGAGACTGCCATGCCGGAGTTCATCCCGGCGGGGCTGCTGGACCTGCTGAACGCGGAGGGGCTGGTGATGATGCTGCACACGTCGGGGCGGGGCATGGGCGTGGCGGAGAACCAGGACTACCTCCGCCGGACGCTGGAGGGCTATCCGCGGCTGCGCATTATCCTGGCGCATATGGGGCGGTATCTCGAGGCGGAGGATTTCTTCCGCTTCGCGGACTCGGGGCTGCTGGAGCACCCGCGGCTCTATCTGGAGATGTCGTCGGCGAGCAGGCGGGACGTGTACGAGCGGGCGCTGGCCGTGGCGTCGCTGCGCGACCGGCTGATCTTCGGGTCGGACGCGCCGTTCGGCTGTTTGACGGGCGTGGAGGCTTGGTCGCGGGAAACGGGGCCGGTGTTCATCACGCGCGACACGTACCCCTGGTCGGACGAGAAGGTGGACCGCCTTTTCGCGGCGCAGCGCAACACGCTGACCTACAACGTCTATCACGTGATCGCGGCGTTCCGCGAGGCGTTGAACGCGGTGGCCGGCGATCCGGCCGAGGCGGAGGCCGTGAAGCGCAAGGTGTTCTGCGAGAACGCGGCGGGGTTGTTTGGCGACGCGTAGAAGCAGGGCATGGAGCCTGGCGCGCGAGAGGGGGAGGTCACGCGGAAGGAGCGCGTGGCGCTGGCGGCGGGCGGGGTGGTCCTTGCTGTGATCGGGATGTTGTGGCCGGCCTCGGCCTGTGGCGGCGCGCGCATTGACGATGCGCGCAGGTTATGGTTCTTTGATGCGTCCACCTCTGTTGGGAATCGTTCATGGTTCAGGAATCGTCCACTCCGCCGGGCTCTCGTCTTGGCGCGCAGGCCGCGCCGGATAGGCCGGAGAAGTCGGTTACGTGGCGCTCGCTGATCGTGGGGCTCGTGGGGGTGGCCGCGCTCAGTGTCATGTGCATCGACTGCACGCTGAGCCTGAAGGGCTCGCTGCCGGGATGGGACTTCTTTCTCGAGACCGCCATCTTCGTGCTGGTGTTGACGCTGTGGCTGAACGGGCTGGCGGGCCGGGTGTGGCCGAGGCTCAGGATGGGGCGGGGCGAGCTGGTGACGGTGTTCCTGATGCTGCTGGCCGCGGCGCCGATCGCGTCGATTGGGTTTGTCAGCCGACTTGTTCCGGCGCTGGGCGGGGTGCGCTATTACGCGACGCAGGAGAACGCATGGGAGCGGCTGCTGTGGCCGCACATACCGCCGTGGCTGGCGCCGCGCGATACAGAGGCGATTGACCTGCTCTTCCTGGGCTTGCCGCCGGGGGGGAGCATCCCGTGGGGGCCGTGGCTGGGGCCCATCGCGTTCTGGGGGGGATTCTTTGTTGCTCTGTCGGTGATGCTGGTGTGTCTGGCCGCGCTGCTGCGGCGGCAGTGGGTGGAGCGCGAGCGGCTGGCCTACCCGATCATGGGGCTGGCCACGGAGCTTCTCCACAACCAGCCCCGCGAGGGGGAAAAGCCTTTCTGGCGCAATCCGCTGATGTGGACGGGGCTGCTGGCCGCGTTCGGCCTGGCGAGTCTGTGGCCGTTGTCGCGGCTATCGACGGACCTGCTCCAGTTTCCTTTCACCCCGCCCAAGACCGACTACTACTGGTTCGACGGCAGCGGATCGCTCATCCTCCGGTTCAAGTTCAGCACGCCGATCATCGCGCTGACCTACCTCATTCCCCAGGACGTGGCGTTGAGCTGCTGGTTCTTCAACATGCTCTACCAGCTCCAACGGAGGCTGTACGCCAACACGGGGTTTGACGTTGTTCCGTTCTACGAGCCGTATGTCTGGGGCGGGCCTGCTTTCAGCGGACAGGCCATCGGCGCGTTCCTGTTCGTCGGGATGTCGTCGTTCTGGCTGGCGCGGCGGCATTTGGCGCACGTGTGGCGCGGGCTGTGGCGGCCAGGGCCCGTCGAGGGCGAAGGGGACGAAATCCTGCCCTATCGGGCGGCGTGCCTCGGCCTTGCGGCGTCGTTCGCGGTGGTGACGGGTTTTCTGGTGGCCATGGGCTCGCCGTTGTGGATGGCGCTGCTGGTGTTGGTGGCCGCGGTCTTCTGCATGGTGGCCATCACCAAGATCGCGATCCAGTGCGGGCTGGGGTGGCTGGACGCGCCCATGCCCGCGCCGACCATGGTGACGACGCTGGCGGGCACGCAGGGGCTTTCGACCCAGGCGCTGGCGAGCCTTGGGGCGCATTTCGCGTGGACGACGCCCATGCGCCTGACGGAGCTGGGCACGGTGTCGCACGGGCTGAAGGTGGCGAGCGACGCGCGCGCGTCCAAGAGAGGGCTTTTCGCCGCGGTGATGCTGGCCGTGGTCGTGGGGCTGGCCGTGTCCTTTGCGTTCCACATGCGCGTGGCCTACAACCGCGGCGGCGCCAACTCTTACGGATGGTTCTATTCGAGTTACGCGCGGCTGCCCTGGAACTACGCGGTGGACAAGATGAACCGGCCCGAGCCGGCGGGGTGGCGGTCTATGGGGTTTATCGCGGCGGGCGCGGGCGTGGCGGGGTTCATGCAGTTCATGCGGAGCAGCTTTGTGTGGTGGCCGTTCAGCGTGGTGGGCTATGCGGGCGCGATGCTTTCCACTACGAACAAGTTCTGGTTCTCCATCTTTCTGGTCTGGCTGGTCAAGGGGATGCTGGTGCGCTATGGGGGCCAGCGCGCGTACCGCGCGGGGAAGCCGCTGTTCCTCGGGCTGTTCCTGGGGCAGATTCTGGCGCAGGGGCTGTGGTATCTGCTGGGCCGGGCGGCGGGTTTTCAGGGCAGCGTGCCGTGGTGAAGGAGGGGGAGGCAGAGGCGGGAAGGGACGCCAAGGAGAGGATGGACCCAGTGGACGGAGAGCGAGCCGGTTGGGGTGGCAGGGCCGGAAGCGATGGGGCATCATGGGCGTGTTCCGCGGCGTGGGCGCAGGGCCGCGGGCGCTTCTTGGAGGGGATTTTTCCATGCCAGCGGGTTTGATCCGGCCTCACGATTACTACTTGTCCAAGCTGCGCGAGTTGAGCCTGGCCATGCGCGAGCGAATTCTGTCGCAGTTGCGCGGGGCGGCGGCGGGCGAGATGGCGGCCGTGGCGGCCAAGCGCGATGGGGACACGATCTACCGGATTGACGAGAAGGGGGAGGCGGTGTTGCTGGAGTTCTGCGAGGCGTGGGGGCGGGAGGGGGCGTTTGTGTTGATCGCGGAGGGGATCGAGGGCGGTGGGCAGAGGGTGTTTCCCCGCGGCGCGAAGGAGGAGGACGCGGAGTTCCGGATGATCGTGAACCCGGTGGACGGGACGCGGGGGATTATGTACGACAAGCGGAGCGCGTGGATTCTGGCGGGGGTGGCGCCGAACCTGGGCCGGGCGACGTGTCTGGCTGACATGGAGGCGGCCATGCAGACCGAGTTGCCCACCACGCGCCAGCCTGTTTCGGATGTGCTGTGGGCGGCGCGCGGGCAGGGCGCGCGCGCGGAGCGCCATGACTTGGCCGCGGGGCTGGTCAAGCCGCTGGCGCTGGCGCCTTCGCAGGCGCGCACGGTGAGGCACGGATTCGCCATGCTGGCCAAGTTCTTCGTGGGCGGCAAGGAGGCGCTGGCGCGGCTGGAGGAGGAGCTGTTTGAGGAGGCGCTGGGGCCGCCGGAGGACGGGAACCCGCTTGTCTTCGATGACCAGTACATCTCGACGGGCGGGCAGCTCTACGAACTGATGACGGGGCACGATCGTTTCTGCGCTGACCTTCGGCCGCTGGCGCACGCGGCGGCGGGTTTGTCGGGCGCGCAGGCGCGGCTGTGCTGCCACCCCTATGACCTGGCGGCCGAGCTCATCGCGCGCGAGGCGGGGGTGATCGTGACCGACGCGGCCGGCGGGCCGCTGCGCGCTCCGCTGAACGTGACGGCGGACGTGTGCTGGATTGGTTACGCGAACGAGCACATACGGCAGGAACTGGGGCCTGTGCTGGGGAGGCTGTTGCGGGAGCGGGGTTGGGTGGGGTCTGGGGGGGCGTCCGACGGGTCGGACAAGCGGGACGGGGCGGGCGGATCAGAGGTTTGACATGGCTTGGTCCATGCGGCCCAAGGCTTCGGCGATGTCCGCGTCGGTGTGGCTGAAGTTGACGTAGCAGACGTTGTAGAGCGACACGCCGTGGCGGTAGGCGGCGCGGACGACGCGCTCGTACAAGCCGGCCGGGGCGTCGGCGGCGGGGCAGAGCTGGGGACAAGGCCAGAATCCCTTCATTTCGGCGGGTACGCCGCGGCGGCGGAAGATGTCATTCAGCCCGCCCCACATCTTTTCGCCCTGGCGCCACAGATGGCCCACGACGTCCTGGCGGCGGTAGACGTCAATCGCCGTCTTGGCCGCGGCGAGGCTGAGGGTTTCGCCGCCATAGGTGGACGAGACCACGGTCTTCTGGCCGGCGGTCATGGTCTCGCGGCTGCCGCAATAGACGGAGAGCGGCATGCCGTTGGCGATGCCTTTGGCGAAGACGACGAGGTCGGGTTCGACTTTGAAGTGTTCCTGAACGCCGCCGATGGCGATGCGGAAGCCGGTGACGATTTCGTCGAAGACCAGCAGCGCGCCGTTTTTGCGGGTGATCTCGCGCAGGGCGGGGTAGAAGGTGGCGCCTTGGGCCATGTCGGCGTAGGCGGCGGCGACGACCAAGGCGGCCACCTGGCCGGGGTGTTCGGCGAAGACTTTTTCCACGGCGGGGAGGTCGTTCCAGGCGCAGGCGTGGTGCAGGTTGCTGAGGCACTGGGGCACGCCGGGGGGCGCGGCGGCGGCGACCTGGCCGGGGAGGACGCGGCCGCCCGCGGCCAGGCTGTTGAGCCAGCCGTTGTAGCCGATCTGGATGACGTGGTCGCGGCCGGTGATGGCGCGCGCGATGCGGATGCACGCGGCCACGGCCTCGCCGCCGGTCTTCAGGAACCGGGCCTGCTGGGCGCAGGGGATGACCTGGCAGATGAGCTCCGCGACCTCGCATTCGAGGGGATGGGGGTGGCCAAAGATGACGCCGCTTTCGAGCTGGCGGCGGATGGCTTCGTCCACGGCGGGGAAACGGTAGCCCAGGGTGACGGGGCCGAGGCTGTTGCGGAAGTCGATGAACTCGCGGCCGTCGGCGTCCCACATGCGGCACCCCTGGCCGCGGACAATGACGGCGGGCTCGTCCGGCGCGTACTTGGCTGTTTTGGAGCAGGTGCTGGAGCCGAAGGGGATGGCGTCCTGAAAGCGTTGCGCCCATGAAGCGTTCAGGCTCACGGCGAAGTCCTCCTTGCTTGCTGGACGAGAGGCGGATGTCACGGGATGAGGGTGAGCGCGTCGATCATGCTCAGGCCGGTGTGGTAGCCGGGGTCGGCGTCGGGCACGGCGGGGATGGCGTCCACGGGCTTGCCATCGGCGCCGCGGGTCTGATAGGCCATGTGGCCCACGGCGGGGTTGATGTAGCGCGCAAAGGCTTGGTGGCAGCGGCGGAAGATGGCGATGGCCTGGGCGGCGGTTTCGGGGAAGAGGGCGGCCACGAGCGCGGCGGCGCGCATGGTCTCGGGCAGGGGCCACCAGGGCATGTTGGGGCTGGTGGGGCGGCGCGCGGCCAGGTCGACCCTGACGTAGATACCGCCCAGCTCCGCGTTGAAGCCGAGTTCGAACATGTTGCGCAGGAGGCCGGGCAGTGCGGCGCGGCAGCGTTCGAGGGTTTGCTTGCAGGCCGGCGCGCCGGCGGCGGCGCGCTGGGCGGCCAGGAGGAACTTGGCGGCGAAGCCGACGAACTCCAGGGTGTGGCCTGGGTTGCAGAGGATCATGCCGTTCTCTACCCAGGGCTGCCCGCGGGCGTCTGCGTTTTCCCAGAAGTCCCACAAGGCCAGGTCCGCGCGCTGGCCGTGGTTGGCGTGGCGGTCCAGGACATGGTGGATGACGTCGAGCCCGGCGGCGATCCATGCGGGATCGCTCGACTCCTGAGCCAGCAGCGCCAAGCCGCCCAAGGCGATCATGCGGGGGCCGTGGCTGAAGCGGCCGGGGACGGGCGGCGGGACGGGCATCCGGGGGTTCATCGTCTGCTGGTCAGAGGCGAAGGATTCGTCGAGGACGGCGTTGAGGACGGTCTTGAATCGGGCCTCGGCCTGGCGGGCCAGGCCGGGCCGGTCGAGGAACTTGGCCGCGGCGAAGAGGCCTTTGGCGCCGAATATGTCGGCGTAACCGATGGCCGAGGGCGGCGGGTCCAGCGGCGTCACGGCGCCGTTGACCACGCCGAGGGGCTGGCCGGTTTCGTCGCACATGAAGTAGGCTTTGCCTTGGTTGCGGCGGCGGAGCGTCTCGCCCGCCTCCAGCAGCGAGACCAGCATGTCGCGGAGGCGGCGCGCCAGGTCGTCGCGGACTTGAGGCGACAAGCTGCGCGCGCGGGGCAGCCAGCGCAGATGGCCGGCCAGCGATTCCAGCGCCCGGCCGTGGAGCCAGCCGTAGACGATGTCGGGGTCGTAGATGGAGCGCGCGGGGCCGGGCGGGGGGAAGTCCTGGCCTGTGATGATGCTGAACTTGGTGTCGAGGAATCGGCGGCGACGCGCGTACCGGTCCACGATGAGGCGGAGGGTGTCGGCCATCATGGCTTCGTAGAAAGGCACGCAATCGCTGAGCGGGGCCAAGACGCTGGCTGGAGCGGGGGGCGATGTCATGCGAAGGCTCCTAACACGGCGCGCGGATGGGAGGACAGGTTACCACTGTGGGGCGGGGATCGCCAGAGGAAATGGATGGGGTGGACAGGAGGAACGGTTTGAGGGGCGCTCAGCGCGGGCGGCGGGGCCGGAGGAGGAGGAGCGCGCCGGCGGCGAGGGAGGGGGCGAAGAAGACGGCGGCCATGGCGTAGAAGCCGGGGGCGAGGGTAGCGGGGCGGCCGAGCCAGACAGCCAGGACGGCGGCGGCCACGGCGCCGAGGTCGCGCCACAGGAAGGCGCAGGCGTGGAGGATGGGGCGGCCGGCGGGGTCTGCGGCGTCGCCCACCCAGGCGGCGACGACGGTGGGCGTGACGCCAAAGGGCGCGCCCAGCAGCAACAGCGCGGCGCACAGCAGCCAGGCGGGCATGTCGGGCGAGAAGCGGGTCATGATGAGCATGCTGAAGCCGCCGAGGGCGTAGCCGCCGAGCAGGACGGGCCAGCGGCCAAGTCGGTCGCTGAGGATTCCGCCGAGCCAGGAGCAGAGCAGGCCGGAGATGAAGTAGGCCGGGGCCAGGAAGGGCATGTTCTGTTTTTCGAAGACGCGCTGGATGACAGGCATGAGGTGGCCCAGGAGCAGGCCATAGCCGAAGAAGGCGAGGAAGAGCAGGCCGGCGACCAGGGGCAGGCGGGGGCGGGCGAGGGTCTGGCGCAGGCCGGCCCAGCTGGGGGGCTGGACGGCCACGGGGGGCGAGCGCAGGCGCATGGCCAGGGCCAGGGCCACGGCGCCGATGGCTGCGCTGGCGCCGAAGGGGAAGAAGGGATGGCCGAAGTAGGTGTATTGCCTGACGAGCCAGGCGAAGAGCAGGGCGCCGATCCACATGCCGGAGCGGGAGAGGGTTTGGAGCAGGCCGGCGGCGCGGCCATAGCGCGCGGCCGCGGCGCGGTCGAGGACGTGGGTGTCGCTGGCGGTCCAGAGCAGGCCGCCGCCCGCGCCGATGCTGACGCATCCGGTGAGGATCAGCCACGGCGAGCGGCCGATCCAGAGCACGACGGCGAGGCCAAGATAGCAGAGCACGCCGGCGCGGATGGTCCAGGCGCGGCCGAAGCGGCTGATGAACCAGACGCCCAGCAGGCGGGAAGGGGCGAAGACGAGGTAGATGACGGCCACCAGCAACGGCGCCAGGTTAAGCCCGTCGGGGGCAAAGAGGCGGCGCGTCCAGGGGCTGGCGTGGCCGGCAAGCTGGCGGGCGTAGTCGGTGATGTGGAGTTGGGTGGCGCCCACGCCCATGAAAAGGAGGAAGAAGAGGAGAGGAACGCCGATGGCGTCCAGCAGGCGGGGGCGATGGCCGGCTTCGGATGGGGGCATGGGGCGTCGGGAACCCGGGGACATGGCGGGGCGTCGGAAACGCTGTAACTGTAGCACGGCGGGGGCCTGGAGGCAATGTTTTGGGAGTTTGGGAGTTCCAGCGCTTGCGCGCAGGGGCAGCAAAATCTATAATACTGCACCCTAACAGGCTGTTGAAAATGTCGCGTCTGTTCCGGGGACACGTTTCGATCCCGCCGTTGGCGGGTTGAGGCGCTATGTCCCCGCCGACGTGGTGTCTTTTTCAACGGGCCGCTCAATTCGCGTTTGCTGGGGAGAGGGTCTACATTTACCGCGTCGGGCATCCGGGGGGTGACTCCCCGGACCGGCCCGCAAGCAGAGTAGGAGAAGGATGGGATGAAATGGATTCGTGAGAAGTGGTTCAGCCTGGGCACGGCGTTCGTGCTGACGCTGGTGGTGTGCGTGGCGGCGTCGCTGGTGTATGGGCAGGCGGCGACTAAGCCCGCGACGGCGGCCAAGCCGGCGGCGGCCCAGCCCGCAGCCCAGCCTGTGGCTCAGCCCGCGGCCGTGGCGGCGCCGGAGGCCGCGAAGCCCGCCGTAGTGAGCGATGCCCAGGAGGCGGCTCACGAAAGCCATGCGGGATACTACAAGGGCAAGCCGGCCTGGCTTATCTGGGTTTTGTGGGTTCTGGCGCCGTTGGGCGCGGTGGCGGCTCTGTACTTCGCGCGCAGGTTCTATCAGGACATGATGAACTCGGATCCTGGCACGGAGAGGATGCAGGAGATCGCCGGGTACGTGCGGCAGGGCGCCATGGCGTATCTGCGCCAGCAGTATAAGGTTGTGGCGGTTGTGTTCATCTGCGCGGCTGTGGTGCTGGCGGTGCTGGCGTTTGTGATGAAGGTGCAGCACGGGCTGGTGCCGTTCGCGTTCTTGACGGGCGGGTTCTTCAGCGGGTTGGCCGGTTTTATCGGCATGAAGACGGCCACGAACGCCAGCGCCCGCACGGCGGCCGGGGCGCGCGAGTCGCTGGACAAGGGGCTGCGCGTGGCGTTCCGCAGCGGCGCGGTCATGGGGTTGGTGGTGGTGGGTCTGGGGCTGGTGGACATCTGCCTGTGGTTCCTGGCCCTCACGATCGCCGGCCTCAATCTGCAAGATATTACTGTCATCATGTTGTGCTTCGGCATGGGCGCGAGCACGCAGGCGCTTTTCGCCCGCGTGGGCGGCGGCATCTACACCAAGGCCGCGGACGTGGGCGCGGACCTGGTGGGCAAGGTCGAGGCCGGCATCCCCGAAGACGACCCGCGCAACCCGGCGACGATCGCGGACAACGTGGGCGACAACGTGGGCGACGTGGCGGGCATGGGCGCGGACCTCTACGAATCGTATTGCGGCTCGATTCTGGCGACGGCGGCGCTGGGCGTGGCGGCTGGGCTGGGCATGATCGGCGTGGCGCTGCCTATGGTGCTGGCGGGCGTGGGCATCGGCGCGTCCATCTGGGGCTGCTACCTGGTGCGCACCAAGGAAGGCGCGACGCAGCGCGACCTGCTCAACGCGCTGGGCAGGGGCGTGAACATCAGCAGCCTGGCCATCATGGCGGCGACGCTGGTGCTCTGCGCTATCATGCTGGGCGGCATTGACGGCGTCGTGGGCCTGCATTGGTGGGGCGTGTTCATCTCCATCGTGGCGGGCCTGCTGTCGGGCATCGGCATCGGCAAGGCGACGGAATACAACACGGCGCACGAGTTCAAGCCGACGCGGGGGATTGCGCGGCAGGCGGCGACCGGTCCGGCGACGGTGATCATCGAGGGCTTGGCTGTTGGGATGCGCTCGACGCTGTGGCCGGTGGTCTTCGTGTGCGCGGCGACGCTGGTGGCCTACGGCTTTTCGGGCGGGTTCGTGAACCCGGCGCTGGGCCTCTTCGGCGTGGGCATCGCGGCCGTGGGCATGTTGAGCACGCTGGGCATCACGCTGGCGACGGACGCCTACGGCCCCATCGCGGACAACGCGGGCGGCAACGCGGAGATGTCGCACCTGGAGCCGGAAGTGCGCGAGCGCACGGACGCCTTGGACGCGCTGGGCAACACGACGGCCGCGACGGGCAAGGGCTTTGCCATTGGTTCGGCGGCGTTGACGGCGCTGGCGCTGCTGGCGGCGTATCTTGAGGAAGTGCGCGTGGGCATCTATCGCGCGGGCGACGGCTGGATCGCCCACAATCCGGGCAAGGTGCAGGCGGAGCTGAAGGACAAGCCGGTGTTCTTCTACATGGGCGACGGCCTGTTTGTCCGCGCCGAGAAGGCGGGCGGCGAGATCGTCAGCCGGACGTACATGGACAAGTCGGGCGAGGCGGTGAAGAAGTTGAGCGCGGTGAGCGCGGTGACCGCGGGCGCCGCCTTCCCCGAGGCGATGATGGAGGGCTTCATCAAGGACGGCCAGTTGAAACGCGCCAAGGACATGAAGACGGAGATGGCGGACTTCGTGAGCTTTTATGACGTTCAGCTCATGAACCCCAAGGTGCTGATCGGGCTGTTCCTGGGCGGCATGATGGCCGTGCTGTTCTGCAGCATGACCATGGCGGCCGTGGGCCGGGCGGCGGGGTCCATGGTGGAGGAAGTGCGGCGTCAGTTCCGGGCGATACCGGGCATCATGGAAGGCACGGCCACGCCGGACTACGCGTCGTGCGTGGCGATCAGCACCAAGGGCGCGCAGCGCGAGATGATCGTGCCGTCGCTGATGGCGTTGATCGTGCCGGTGGCGGTGGGCGCGGTGCTTGGGGTGGCCGGCGTCATGGGCCTGCTGGCGGGCGGTCTGGTGACGGGGTTTGTGGTGGCCGTGCTGATGGCCAACGCGGGCGGCGCGTGGGACAACGCCAAGAAGTACATTGAATCGGGCGACCTGAAGCAGAAGCTGATTGCGCCCAAGGAGCTGGTGGAAGCGGCCAAGGCCGCCGAAGGCGCGAAGTTGAACGAGGAAGGCGTGCTGGTGGTGGTGGACAAGGGCCAGAAGGACGAATTGATCGCGAAGGCCCGGATGCAGACGTCGTTCGACACGGACCTTTCGGGCTTGCTGCCGGTAGTGGTGGTGCGGGCCAAGAAGTCTGATTTCCACAAGGCGGCGGTGGTGGGCGACACCGTGGGCGACCCCTTCAAGGACACGTCCGGGCCGTCGCTGAACATTCTTATCAAGCTCATGTCCATGGTTTCGGTGGTGTTCGCGGGCTTTACCGTGAAGTACGGCAACGCCCTGCTGAACGCCCTCACTGGGAAGTGATGGATTGGCTTTGACAAGCGCAAGCGATAAGGACGGCGCCGGCCCCCGCAGGGCCGGCGCCGCGTCTTTGGCGGAGGCGCAGGCGCTGGCGCGGGCGCTGGCCCAGGCGGCGGACGCGAAGAAGGGCGAGGATATTATCATCCTGGACTTGCGCGGGATCAGCAGCGTGGCGGATTACTTTTTGATCGTCACGGCGCAGAACCCCCGGCAGCAGAAGGCCATGGCCGAGGCCATGAGCGAGGCGGCCACGGCGCTGGGTCGCAGGCCTTATGGCCGCGAAGGGGTAGGGGCGGAGTCGCGCTGGACCCTTCTGGACTATGTGGACGTGGTGGCGCACATTTTCGATCCGGAATGGCGGGAGCTGTACGACTTGGAGTTGCTTTGGGGCGACGCGCCGCGTCTGGATTGGTCGCCGGCGCCGAGGAAGGCGGAGCCGCAGGCTGGGGACGACGGACTCCCGAGGAGGCGCTGAGGCGCGGAGGACGGCGAACGGCAAAGAGCCACAGATAGCTTAGCGCGGCGGAGCCGCAACCAAAGGACGGCAACGGCGGTTGAACCACGAAGAGCGCGAAGAGCACGAAGAACGGCAAGGGCGGATATTGGAGGACGGCGGTCCCAGGAAAAGTGTCCTCCAAAGACGAAGTTCTGCTCGTTTGTAGCGCAGAGGACACGGAGAACGGCGACGGCCGACGGCAAAGAGCCACAGATAGCTTGGCGCGGCGGAGCCGCAACCAAAGGACGGCAACGGCGGTTGAACCACGAAGAGCGCGAAGAGCACGAAGAACGGCAAGGGCGGATATTGGAGGACGGCGGTCCCAGGAAAAGTGTCCCCCAAAACGAAGTTCTGTTCGTTTGTAGTACAGAGGACATGGAGAACGGCGACGGCTGACGGCAAAGAGCCGCAGATGACACAGATGGACACAGATACGGCGAGCGGCGATCAAAGAACGGCGAACGGCAACCGCAGATGACGCGGATGACGCAGATGGCGAAAGAGAATCGGTGTCGAGGAGATGCGCGTTGGGATTCGGAAACGATCTTGATACCGATGGCGACCCCGACACCGATGGGAACCAGCAAGCAAGCGAGGCGCGGGAGCTGACGGCGATGACGCGGAGGTATTGAGTTAGG